>CALFEA010000279.1 GCA_937950385.1 uncultured Altererythrobacter sp.
AGTCGCAGCGACAATCCGCACATCAACCGCAATCTCTTGCCGTCCGCCGACGCGCCTGATCCGGCCCGATTGCAGAGCGCGCAGCAGCCGCGTTTGCGCATCCGCAGGCATGTCGCCAATCTCATCAAGGAATAATGTTCCGCCATTGGCTTGCTCGAATTTACCGATCACTTGCCCAATGGCTCCGGTAAAAGCGCCCTTCTCATGGCCGAACAATTCGCTTTCGATGAGATCATGCGGAATGGCGGCGGCATTCACAGCGACGAAGGGCCCGGATTTGCGCGCCCCCAATTGATGAATGGCCTCCGCAACCAACTCTTTGCCCGTACCGGACTCGCCTGTGATCAGCACAGTCAGGTCATTCCGAAGTACGCGGGCAATCATGCGGTAAACGCCTTGCATTGCCTGACTGCGCCCGACCAAAGGCATTCCGTCATCCAAAAGGGCTGGCGCGTCCTTGGTTTCCAATTGCTGGCCCGCCGCCTGGACAACGGCGCGCACCAATTCATCTAGGTCAAAGGGCTTGGGGAAATACTCGAAAGCTTGGTTTTCGCTTGCCCGAACAGCGGTATCTAGCGTGTTTTGCGCGGACAGAACGATAATCGGCAATTGGGGATAATTTGCACGCATCCGCGGCAAAGCCTCAATCCCGTCACCATCGGTGAGCATCACATCGGTGAGCATCACGAGGTAGCTGTTCTCGCCAAGCAATCTGTCACGGCCCGAGATGGAATCGCAATGATGGATCGTGAAACCCTCATCTTCCAAGGCGGCAGTGATGACGGTCGCAATCGCAGCGTCATCTTCGACCAATAGAATTGTCCGGCTCATTTCGCAGTAGCCTTAGAAGCGATCGGCAGGTGAATACGGAAATGGGTGCGATTGCCCCGCATGTCACGCTCATGCCCGATCCGCCCGCCCATATCAGCAAGCAGCTTACGAACCAGTGCAAGGCCGAGCCCCTGCCCCGACTTTTTCGATGTCACAAACGGCTCAAACAAATGATCCCGCAATTCAGCAGGGACGCCGTTGCCATTGTCGCTGACCGTGACTTCGATGGGCAATTTCACCGGCTTGCCGAACCGCATCGCACTAAACGCAAGGCCGCTGACAAAGCGCGTTCGTACCCAAACTTTTGCATCGTCCATGTCGGTTGCAGCGTCGCGGGCATTGGAAATCAGATTGATAAAAACCTGCTCCAAAGCGTCGCGGTTGACCATTACCGGCGGGATGGATGGGTCGAACTCTTCCACGATTTCAATTGAGGCGGCATTTGCTGCGCGCACCGTTCCAATTGCTGCACGAATGGCCTCGTGCAAATTTACCGCTTCGGATGGTTCTGGCGTTGTGCTGCCCAATCTTTGCATGCGGTCGATTAGCCGCGCGATCCGGTCCACTTCGCCTTGGATCATCTTGGCCAGCGATTTGTTGGCATCTGGCAATTTGCGCTCGGCCAATTGCGCCGCGCCGCGAATGGCGGCCAGCGGGTTTTTGATCTCATGGGCCAAAATTGACGGTGCGCCCAAAGATGCAGTTTTGCCTGCACTGCCCTTGCTGGCATCATCCCGCCCAGCATCCGACAATGTCAAAACGCGCCAACCTGCATGCGCAGGCAATGGAGACAGGGTCAGATTTACGCGGCGTTCTTGACCATCGACTATCAATCCAACATCGCGCGCCACAAGTGCAGCATCTTGACCTGACAATCGTTCAGTCACGCGCTCGTCAGACAATGGCACAACATCGGCAACTGGCTTCCCAAGCAGCCTTTTGGAACTGCGCCCTAGCATGTTTTCTGCAGCATGATTGCTTTCGGCAATGCAATCATCTGCATCAATCAAAATCATCGCAAAGATCAAACTGCCGATTTGGGCAGAAGCTTCAGGATTGTTGATGACGCTGGGCATTACGGTTGGTCAGGCTGCGGCCCGGCGACGCAGGAACGGGGTGTAAAAACGCTCAATCTCGCCCAGCACTTGCTCAGGGTCATCGATGAAATTGGCTTTGTTGCGGAACTCTGCCGAGCCATGCATGCCCTTAGTATACCACCCAATATGCTTGCGAGCGATCTTAGCGCCAACCTCGCGGCCATAATGCTCCAACATGCCGTTATAATGTTCAACCAGCACAGCATATTGCTCATCGAAACTGGGTGTCTCGCGCAATTCGCCGGTCTGCCACCAATGCATGACTTGGCCGAGCATCCACGGCTTGCCATAGGCCCCGCGCCCAATCATCAAACCATCAGCGCCCGATTGTTCCAAAGCGCGTGCTGCATCTTCAATTCCGCAAATATCGCCATTGACGATGACGGGGATATTCACCGCTTCTTTGACCTTGGCGATAAAGGACCAATCCGCCTCGCCCTTATACATTTGATTGCGCGTGCGGCCGTGGACAGTGATCATTTTGACGCCGAGATCCTCAGCGATATGGGCAAGTTCTGGCGCGTTGAGGCTGTCATGATCCCAGCCCATCCGCATTTTTACCGTGACCGGCACATCGACAGCTTTGACGGTAGAGCGCATCAATTCTGTCGCCAGCGGAACCTCGCGCATCAAAGCGCTGCCAGCCATACCATTGGTGACTTTGCGGACCGGACAGCCGAAATTGATGTCGATAATCGCCGCGCCGCGATCT
>CALFEA010000280.1 GCA_937950385.1 uncultured Altererythrobacter sp.
GTTTCAATTGCTCGCGCTGAACATCGACCCATTTTTGCGCATATTGGCGGCACTCATTGCGAAATTCAGCGGGCGGAACTTCATCTTTGTTGAGCTTTTTCTTGCGGTAAAGTTCCTCAACTTTCCACTCAATCGGCAGGCCGTGGCAATCCCAGCCCGGCACGTATGGCGCATCCTTGCCCATCAGGCTTTGCGTACGCACGACCGTGTCTTTCAGCACATGGTTGAGCGCATGGCCGATATGCATATCGCCATTGGCATAGGGCGGGCCATCATGCAGGATGAACTTTTCACGGCCAGAGCGCGACAGACGCAGTTGCTTATAAAGGCCAATATCCTCCCACCGCTGCTGAATGCCGGGCTCCTTTTGCGGCAAGCCAGCTTTCATCGGGAAGGCAGTCTTCGGCAGGAAGACGGTGTCTTTAAAGTCGCGTTTTTCAGTCATTATGCGCCGCTTAGAAGCCTTCGCGCTTCCTCGCAATCCTTGTCCATCTGGGTGATGAGATCATCTAGGCTATCAAACTTCGCCTCACCGCGCAGGAAATGGCGGAAGGCGACTTCGACTTCTTGGCCGTAAAGATCGCCGGAAAAGTCGAAGAAATGCGGCTCTAGCAATTCCTTGGCAGGGGTGAATTGCGGGCGGATGCCCACGTTTGCCGCGCCTTTTAAAACCTCGCCCGTGGCCAGCACTTTGCCCGTGACCGCGTAAATGCCGTATTTGGGACGAAGATAGGCCTCCAGATTGAGATTGGCAGTGGGATAGCCAATTTCGCGGCCGCGCTTATCGCCATGCTCAACAATGCCGCGCACTGCGAAGGGGCGGGTCAGAAGCTGCGCTGCAAGTTCCGGCTTGCCATCGCGCAAAGCGGCGCGGATGCGGCTGGAGGATACTACATCGCCGCCTCCCTCAACCGGCGCAACCACCCGCGATTCGAGGCCGCGCGCCGCGCCAAAGCTCTGGAGCATTTCGACATTGCCCTTTGCGCCCCGGCCAAAGGTGAAATCGCCGCCGGTCACGACGCCATGCGCGCCAAATCGTTCGATCAGAATGTCGGTGATGAAGTCTTCTGCGCTGGTTCCGGCAAGCTCGCTATCGAAATGGAACACCAGCATGGCGGTGGCCCCAGCGGCGAGATAGAGCTCTTGGCGCTGCTCCAAAGTGGTCAGGCGAAAGGGCGGCGTATCGGGCTTGAAATGGCGCACGGGATGCGGATCGAATGTGGCGATGATGGAGGGGCGACCCTCTGCATGCGCCCATTCAATTGCCTCGCCAGCGACCGCCTGATGCCCCTGATGGAAGCCATCGAAATTGCCTAGCGCAATGATCGCGCCGCGAAGGGCTTCGGGGACAGAGGATCGGTGATCAAGCCAGCGCATTAGGCGGCCTCTTTGCGTGCATAGGTAATGAAAGAGAAGGCGGGCCGGTCTTTTACTGGATCAGCCTCGTGATCCTCGCGCGCCGCTTCTGCCCAAGCGTCATCCGGCGCAGACATATAAGTGTCGCCTTCGTAACGCCCATGAACCTGCGTGAGTTCAATCGCAGTGGCACGGGGCATAAACAATGCGTAGATTTGCGCACCGCCGACAATGCTGACATCCCTATCGCCTGCCAGTGCGAGCGCGGCGTCCACCGATGCGGCGATTTCTGCGCCGTCTGCTTTCCATGCAGTATCGCGGGTGAGCACAATATGGCGGCGACCGGGCAGCAATCCCGGCAAGCTTTCAAATGTCTTGCGGCCCATGATCATCGGAGTGCCAGTTGTGAGCGCCTTAAAATGCTTCAAATCGGCGGGCAGGCGCCACGGCAAATCGCCGTCCTTGCCAATCACGCCATTGGCCGCGCGGGCGTAGATTAGCGTGATCTTTTGAGTCATTTCGAGTTCGACACCCGCGTGACATGCCCCATTTTGCGGCCCTCGCGCGCTTTGCTTTTGCCGTAATGATGGACGTGTGGCCCCTCATCATTTGGGCCGTCCTCGCCAAGAATATCGTAAACCGTATTGGCCTCAGCCCCGACGATATTGCGCATTTCGACCTTGGCAAAGCGGGTGTCGGTTGCGCCTAAGGGCAGGCCTGCAACCGCGCGAATGTGGTTTTCAAATTGGCTGGTGGTCGATGCCTCGATTGTCCAATGCCCCGAATTATGGACGCGCGGGGCCATCTCGTTGAACACGGGGCCATTGGCCGTGGCGAAGAATTCACATGTGAACACGCCGACATATTTCAGCGCATTGGCGGTGTGCTTTGCGATCGCGCGCGCATCATCCACTTGGGATGCGATCAGATCGGAATGCGGCAGCACTGAGGTGGCGAGCATGCCGTCTTCGTGGACATTTTCTGAGCTGTCCCAGAAATGCACTTCGCCCGCCTCATTGCGTACCAAAATAACGGAGAACTCGGCGGTAAAATCGACAAAGCCTTCATAGACGCAAGGCACGCCGGGAAAGCGGATGGATTGCGCTTCATGGGCTGAGCGCACGCGCCATTGACCTTTGCCATCATAGCCATCGCGGCGGGTTTTCAATATGCCGGGCGCGCCAATAGTGTCGAGCGCGCGGGCGAAGTCTTCCTCGGTTTCCACGCTGGCATAGGGCGCAGGTTTGCCTCCCAATTTTTCGACAAAGCGCTTCTCATTGAGGCGATCTTGCGCGGTTTCCAGCGCAATCGCGCCGGGCCGAAGGATGTTGGCAGGAATGGCGGCAATCGCGCTCAAAGGCACGTTTTCAAATTCCCATGTCACTACGTCGCACCGCGCGGCAAAAGCGGCCAGCGCCTCTGTATCGCCCCAGCCCTTCTCAAAGAAATGCGCGCACACGTCACTGGCGACATTGTCACCGGCTGGCGCATAGCCAATCACGCGCAGGCCCAGCTGCGCTGCCGCCATGGCCAGCATGCGGCCAAGCTGACCGCCGCCCAAAATACCAATGGTGGAGCCCGGTTTCAGCATTAGTCGGTGGGCGTTTCTGCGACAGCTGCGCTTCTTGCCGCACGCCAATCCTGCAAACGCTGAGACAAGCCCTCATCCTGAAGCGCCACAATACTCGCCGCCAGCAAACCGGCATTGGTTGCGCCAGCCTCGCCAATCGCAAGCGTTCCAGTCGGAACTCCAGCGGGCATTTGCACAATCGAAAGCAAGCTATCCCAGCCCGACAAAGCTTTGGATTGCACCGGCACGCCCAGCACGGGCAAATGCGTCATTGCCGCGATCATGCCGGGCAAATGCGCAGCCCCGCCAGCGCCTGCGATAATCACATCAAAGCCTTCGCTTGCCGCGCTTTTGGCAAAATCCGTCATGCGGTCGGGCGTGCGGTGGGCGGACACAATCCGCGCCTCATGCTCAACGCCCAGCTCTTCCAAAACTTCGGCGGCGCGGCGCATTGTGGGCCAGTCAGACTGGCTGCCCATAACGATAGCAATTTTTCCGCTCATAAAGGCCCCTGTCTGGTCCAGCTTTTAGCTGTCTTTGAGATAATAGCGCTCACCCGGCACCATATTATCATCGAAGTCATAGATGATTGGCTCGCCGGTGGGAATCTCTAGGCCGGTGATGTCCTCATCCGAAATTCCGGAAAGGTGCTTAACCAGCGCCCGCAGGCTATTGCCATGCGCAGAGATGATGACCGTCTCGCCGCTGTTGAGGGCTGGCACGATGGCCTCTTCCCAATAGGGCAGGACACGCTCAATCGTCAGCTTCAGGCTTTCGGTTTGCGGCACATCAATCCCGTCATAGCGCGGATCAGCGCCCGGATCATATTCGCTGCCCTTTTCAATCGGCGGGGGCGGCGTGTCGAAGCTGCGGCGCCAAATATGCACTTGCTCATCGCCATGCTTGTCGCGGGTTTCTTGCTTGTTGAGGCCGGTTAGCCCGCCATAATGCCGTTCATTCAGCTGCCAGTTCTTGGTCACCGGCAGCCACAGCAATCCAGCCTCTTCCAGTGCCAGATTAAGCGTTTTGATCGCGCGCGTTTGCAGCGATGTGAAGCAGGTCGTTGGGATGACATTCTTGTCGCGCATCAACGTACCAGCGGCCTTAGCCTCAGTCACGCCTTTCTCGGTCAAATCAACATCCCACCATCCGGTGAAACGGTTTTCGAGGTTCCACTGGCTTTGGCCATGACGGACCAGAATAAGTTTCGGCATTTCAGAAACGCTCCAAATCGCAATAGGAGCACG
>CALFEA010000281.1 GCA_937950385.1 uncultured Altererythrobacter sp.
TATAGTCCTCTATGGCGCTGAGGATTGTATCGAGAACACTGAGGGGTACGAAGTTAGCAAGAACGCACCGGGATTATTGTTGATTGGTGGAAATGGTGGAGGCGAAGCTATCGCCTTTGACCTCGCCAAACAGGAAAAGCCGGTTGTTATTGTTCCGTTCGTCCCTTTGGATAGAAGTGAAATTACTGAAGTAGCAATAACGTTTGAAGGTTTCTTGAACCGACAGCATTCTTGGTACGATTGAAGCGCGAACAGAAGCGAAAGCGAGTGCAAACATGAAACTTAATGAACTCCGCGATAATGAAGGTGCCCGTAAAGGCCGTATGCGTGTGGGCCGTGGTATCGGCTCAGGCAAAGGCAAGACTGCGGGCCGTGGTCAAAAGGGTCAGAAAAGCCGTGAAGGCGTTGCCATCAAAGGCTTCGCCGGTGGCCAGATGCCTCTTCACATGCGCCTTCCAAAGCGCGGCTTTAACAACCCGTTCGGCAAAGATTTTGCTGAAGTGAACATTGGCATGGTCCAAAAATTCATCGACGCGAAAAAGCTCGACGGTAAAAAAGACATCACGGAAGACGCATTGCGCGCTTGCGGCTTGGTCCGCGGCGGCAAGGACGGTGTTCGTCTGCTCGGTAAGGGTGAAATCACAGCAAAGGCGAAATTCGTCGTTGCTGGCGCGACTAAAGGCGCGATTGCTGCGGTTGAAAAAGCCGGTGGCAGCGTCGAAGTGACAGCGCCTAAACCTGAAAAAACCGACGAAAAAGCTGACTGAATTGCAAAAGGATAGGGCCAAGGGTTCGACATCGGGCCTTTGGCTCCCTATCTAACCAGTCTGAGCCGATTAGACCGGCACCCAACAAGGGAACACTGGACAGACAATGGCATCACGCGCCGATTCAATCGCGAGCAATCTTAGCCTCGCCAATTTCTCGAAAGCCACCGAGCTGCGCCAGCGTATCTGGTTCACGATCGGTGCGCTTATCGTGTTCCGCTTTTTAAGCTTCATTCCGCTGCCGGGTATTAATCCGCTGGGCGTTGCTCAGCTGGCCGACCAGTTGCAGGGCGGCATCATTGGCATGTTTTCCATGTTCACTGGTGGTTCGCTGGAACGGATGAGCCTGATTGCGCTTGGCGTTATGCCTTATATTACCGCCTCGATCGTGGTGCAGATGGCCTCCGCCTTGCACCCAACTTTGGCGGCGTTGAAGAAAGAAGGCGCCGCTGGGCGTCAGAAACTCAACCAATATACGCGCTATGGCACGGTATTCCTGTGTACAATTCAGGGCTATTTCTTGGCCGTAGGGCTTGAGAGTTTCGCCAGTTCTGCGGGCATTCAGGCCGTTGTTGATCCGGGCTATATGTTCCGTGTCGGCGCTGTCATCAGCCTTGTCGGCGGTACGATGTTCTTGCTGTGGCTGGGCGAGCAAATTACTGCGCGCGGCATCGGTAACGGGGTATCGCTGATCATTATGGCGGGCATCGTTGCCCAATTCCCAAGCTTTGCCTCCAACCTGTTTGAAGGCGGCCGCACAGGCTCAATCTCCCCGACGATTATCATCGGCTTTATTGTCATGGTCGTGGTGCTGATTTTGGTTATTTCCTTTTTCGAGCGGGCGCAGCGCCGTTTGCTGATCCAATATCCAAAGCGTGCAACCCAGCGCGGCATGATGCAGGCAGACCGCTCGCACTTGCCATTGAAGCTGAATACGGCCGGCGTGATCCCTCCGATCTTCGCTAGCTCGCTATTGCTATTGCCGCTGACTATCTCGCAATTTGCGGGCAATTCGGTTGATACTGAAAGCGGTGTTGGCAGCGTTATCGTGACGCTCAACCAATATCTCCAGCATGGTCAGCCGATCTACATGGCTCTGTATGGGCTTGGCATTATCTTCTTCTGCTTCTTCTACACCGCGGTTGTGTTCAACCCGGAGGAGACAGCGGACAATCTGAAGAAGAATGGCGGCTTCATTCCGGGCATTCGTCCAGGCAAGCGGACGTCGGATTATCTCGATTATGTTCTGACCCGCATCACCGTGGTTGGTGCGATCTATCTGACCATCGTTTGTGTTGTGCCAGAATATATGATCGCGCAAACAGGCATTCCTTTGTTCCTCGGCGGAACCAGCCTGCTGATTGTGGTCAATGTGACCGTCGATACGATCAGCCAGGTCCAATCGCATCTGCTCGCGCATCAATATGACGGGCTGATTAAGAAGGCGAAGCTGAAGGGCCGCAAGCGCTAAGCACGCATTAGAAAAGCTTTGAGGGAAGTTGTTATCTCATGAATATTATTCTGCTTGGACCGCCGGGAGCCGGCAAGGGCACACAAAGTGCCCGTCTGGTCGAAAATCATGGGATGAAGCAGCTTTCCACCGGCGACATGCTGCGCGCGGCGGTTAAGGCCGGCACGCCGGTTGGTCTCAAAGCCAAGGCTGTGATGGATGCAGGCGAGCTTGTGTCTGATGAGATTGTATCGGAATTGATTGATGCTGAGCTTGAGGCTTTGGGCAGCGATACCGGTGCGATCTTTGATGGCTATCCGCGCACAGAGGCGCAGGCTGCAATGCTGGATGAATTGCTGGCGAAGCATGACCGCAGTCTGGATCACGTGATTGAATTAGCAGTGGATGTGGACGCCCTGGTTGAGCGGATCACTGGCCGCTTTTCTTGCGCCAAATGCGGTGCGCTGTATCACGACACATCCAATGCGCCTGCGAAAGAGGGCGTGTGCGATAGCTGCGGCTCGACTGAGTTTAAGCGCCGCCCTGACGACAATGAAGAAACTGTGCGCACCCGCATGGAAGAATATCGCGCGAAGACGGCGCCGATCCTGCCAGGATACGAAGCGCGCGGCATTGTAACGCGTGTAGACGGCATGGCCGATATTGATGCGGTTACCGGTTCGATCGAAGCTACTTTGGCGTAAAGCTGGGTGTTACCAAGCTGAACTTGGCGCAAACCTGTCGCATTGATACTTTCCACGATCCTTCGCTTGGCCTAGACAATGTGTCAATAAGGGGAGGCATATGATTCAAAAACTCACTACGCGTGTGTTTGGCACAGCGGCGATGTTGGCCGCGAGCGCTGCTCTATCCATCTCTACTCCCGTATCCGCCGAAGTGATCAAGGCCGATGAAAAGGGCTTTGTTACCCGCGATAGCGCCGTGGTGGAGGCCGAGCCCAAAGCGGTTTGGCTCGCGCTGATTTCCCCTTCGAAATGGTGGAATAAGGCGCACACTTGGTCAGGCGATGCGGCGAATTTGACCCTGCGCCCGCAGGCAGGCGGTTGTTTTTGTGAGCGCATCCCAGAAGATCCCGCATCCGACGAAGTAACATTAGAGGGCAGCGTTGAGCATTTGCGCGTCATTCAGGCTTTCCCTGAAAAAGTGCTGCGGATGCGAGGCGGGCTGGGGCCTTTGCAAAGTGAACCAGCCACTGGCGTGCTCACCATTGCTATTGGCAAAGAGGAAAGCGGCGGCACGCGGATCGTTTGGGAATATGTTGTCGGCGGCACAATGCGGTACAAAGTGCCGGTGATCGCCAAGGCTGTTGACGCCGTGATGACACAGCAATTGAACGGACTGGCAGCCATGCTGGGGCGGATTGATGAACCAGCTTCCACAAAGGCTCCTGCAGAGGACACGCAGGAAGAGGCGGCTGAGCCAGTCGATGATGCGCCAGCGGCTGATGAGGACGCGAGCTCCGATCGCATGGCTGAATTGGCAGAGGCGGTTGAAGCTTTGGAAGAGGAATAGACACGTAAGAGATTAGCCCAGACGCACCGGAACAAGGCGCGCTGGGGATACGGGACGCATGAGTATCACACAAAGCCCGCCCATGGTGGGGCAAGCATCAGGAGAAGATACAATGGCAGTTTCCGATCACGTCGATCTCGCGACCTTCATGGAAGGGGTGAAAAAGCGCAATCCCGGGCAAACCGAATTTATTCAGGCTGTTCAGGAGGTTGCCCAAGATATTTACGGTTTTATCGATGATAAAGAAGAATATCACGCAGCCCAAATCCTGCGCCGTATGGCAGAGCCAGACCGTGTCATTTCCTTCCGCGTTTGCTGGGAAGATGACAATCACAATATCCGCGTTCAGCGCGGCTACCGCATCCAAAACAACAATGCCATCGGGCCATATAAGGGCGGCATTCGTTTCCACCCTTCGGTGACTGAAAGCGTTCTGAAATTCCTCGCTTTTGAGCAGACGTTTAAAAACTCTCTCACCGGTCTGCCCATGGGCGGCGGCAAGGGCGGCGCAAACTTTAACCCGCGCGGCAAATCCGACAGTGAAGTCATGCGTTTCTGCCAAAGCTTTATGACAGAGC
>CALFEA010000282.1 GCA_937950385.1 uncultured Altererythrobacter sp.
GCTATAACCAAGTGGAAATTTGGCTAAGCGGTTTTTTGTTTACAGCATGGACGGGGACGGTTGCGCCTTCTGATGGCTGTCCCACAACCACAATCATCAGCGGTTTTTCATACTCTGGTCGGCCGCAAATATTCCGCAGAAAACCCATGGGTGAGGGCGTATGGGTGAGGGTGGCGCAGCCTGCCTCATGCAATGTTGTAATAAGCATGCCGCAAGCAATGCCGACGCTTTCATTGACGTAGTAATTTTGTGTTTCGCCGTCTTCTTCGATGCCGCCCTTGCGCTGTGCGAATACGGCGATCAACCAAGGCGCAGTTTCCAGAAAGGGCTTATCAGCATCCGTGCCCAAATCGCTGAGCGCCTCAAGCCATTTATCGCTGGCTTTGGGGGCATCGCCTTCCTCGCCGTAGAAGGCGCGCTCTTCTTCTTCAGCGGCTTTGCGAATGGCAGCCTTTGTTTCAGCCGAGGATATGGCGACGAAATGCCATGGCTGATGATTGGCCCCATTTGGCGCGGTTCCAGCAGCTTCGATTGCGGCCTCGATCACTTCACGCGGCACAGGTGCATCGCTGAAATAGCGGCACGAGCGGCGTTGTTTCAAACTGTCGCGCTGTGCGCGGGCCCGCGCGATTTTCTCTTCATCGGAGAATTTAGGAATGGCGTAGGGGAGGGTTTCATGATTTTTCATGGTTCGTTTCTATCTATTCTAAGGCCAGTAAAGGGAAGAGAAAGTTACTGACATAAATGTAAGTTGCAATTCGTGAACCTATTTGGCATATAGTGCTTACGACTCGAAAACTCAGGAACTGTTCCAATGGCTTTGAATGATCTTCCCCTAGTTGCAACTGATCGCAAATTGCGCGGCATACGCCCGTTTAAAGCTATGCATCATTTTCGCAAATTGATTGCGGACAAGGAAGACACAAAGCAGGTTTTCCATATCATCGAAGCGCTAGCAGGCCGCAAAGTCCTTGACCAAGCCAAGGCTTTTATCCCGACTGCAACAGCACAAGATTTCATCCAGCGAGAGGGCAAATTGCCTTTGGCCGATATGCTTGATGATCACGCGCGCTGGGCAGATTGTGGGCCGAACACCGTCGCGCAGCATTATATGCGTTTTATGAAGCGCGAAGGCCTATCAGCGAACGGATTGCTCGAAGAGAGCTACGATTGGAAACCGCGCCATGAGCGTCCAAAGGACCAGCTGGAATGGTATTTGTGCCGCCTGCGTGACACGCATGATTTGTTCCACGTGCTAACCACTTATGGCCGTGATGCTTTGGGTGAGGCGGCGCTGCTTGGCTTTAGCTACGAGCAGAACCAGAACCTCGGTGTGAAGTTCATCGCCTATGCCGCAGCACGTCAGATTAAGAAGGTTACTGGTACATCGGCCCCGCTCTATGGCGCAATCCGTGAAGGACGCGATCTGGGCAAGGCTGCTGCGAAATTGGCGCATATGGATGTCGAGGCGGTGATGCGCAGCGATATTGATGAAGTGCGCAAGCAGCTTAATATTGGTACGCCAGTGCTATACCGCCAATGCCTCGCGCAGCTAGAAGCCGAAGGTTATGGCGAGGATGAGCTGGATATTTCCGGCGCTCAGGCAGCTTAATATTACCGGTCAGCCTTTGGGATCACGAGTTTTGTGGCTAGCCAATTGGCATCGAGATCGAGTGTTTTGGTGTCAATGAAACCTGCGGCAACGCCTAAAGATTGAACCGCGCTTTCATTCAACGTGCCGTCTTTTGGCCAACTGACCCATACGTGCCCATCCTTGGCGATTTTGACCCGCAGATCGGCCAGCTTGCCTTTTAAATCGGCGGTCTCCGTCACAAATATATGCGCCGCATCCAACCCGCCGAGGCGTATCTCGTTTAGGTCTGCGATAAAGCTCAACTCAAAAGCGTATTCGTCAATTTCATCGATGATATGCTCGGGCATGCCATCAAACCAGCACACCTGCCCATCGCGCAGATTAAGTTTTATAGCGAGCGGCTTGTCGGAATTTCTGTCGGTCATGCGCCGACTATAGTCCCAACATCTGGCAATCGCCATAATCGACGGCCAGATGCCATAATGCGCCGATGGCAAATGCGCGCACCCACCATTTGGGCACGCCAAGCATGAGAATATACAGTATCGCCACTTCCCAACCGTGCAAATAGTGAAAGCCGATGGAGCAGCGGTTTGGATCGAAAATCGGATCGGCGAGCAGGTGATCAAGGTCGATCAAGTTCGCGCCTGCGATAACTAGACCAGCGACTTTCCAACGCGCGCGCCACAGGATCGCCGCGATCAGAAAGGGCGCAATCCAATGCCCGCCATAATGGAGGATGGGTTGGAGGGTTTCAGGCACCATTTCTACACTCACAATCCGTCATCCTGAACTCGTTTCAGGATAACATACTGCGGATATTCAACATGCGCATGGCCTAGAGCGTTATGCTGAAACAAGTTCAGCATGACGGGCTTTCCTAAGTTTCCATCCAATCGCGGAAGAAGCTGGCATGCGCCTCGCGGAGGTCGGCGAGGGGAACAGACATGACGGGAGTATCTTCTCCATCCGTCCAACTGATAGAACCACCTCCTGTTCCGCCAATCCAAGCTGCGGTTATACCTGCCTGTTTAGCTGCCTCTTCGAACGCATTCCATTTATCGCGATCATGCCAAGGGCAGGTAACGATATAGCGAGATTGGTCTTCGGAGAATGCATCTTTGATCGTCTGTCCCATCGTTAAAATATCAGCGCCGATGTTGCCTGCCAGCGCCATTTCAGCGATCGCGATCGCTGCCCCACCATCAGAAATATCATGAACAGCCGAAACCGAACCAGCGGAAATTAATTGCTGCACAAACTCGCCTATTTTGCGTTCCGCAGTCAGATCAACCGTTGGAGCTGTTCCTGCTTCTTCTCCGACTATCTCCTTAAGCCAAAGCGATTTGCCGATTTCCTGCCCCAACTCACCTAGGGTTTCATCCTTGTCTAAGTCCCCAAGGGGTCGAGCGCCCAAGACAATGATTGCGTGGTCCTCGGCCTTAAAACCCATCGTCATCATCTTCGAATAGTCATCGATAATGCCGACCCCGCCGATGGCAGGTGTGGGGAGGATCGCACTGCCGCCGCCGGTTGCCTTGCTCTCATTATAAAGGCTGACATTGCCCGACACGATTGGGAAATCGAGTGCGCGGCAGGCGTCGCCCATACCATCCAATGCGTGCACGAATTGCGCCATAATCTCAGGGCGCTGCGGGTTCCCAAAGTTCAGGCAATTGGTGATTGCCATAGGTCGCGCGCCAACCGCGCATAAGTTGCGATACGCCTCTGCTACCGCTTGCTTGCCGCCTTCATACGGATCGGCATAGACATAGCGCGGGGTGCAATCGGTGGTGACGGCCAGCGCCTTTTTCGTGCCGTGAACGCGCACAACGCCCGCATCGCCGCCGGTTTGCAAAGTATCGCCCATAACCTGACTGTCATATTGTTCCGAAATCCAGCGGCGCGAGGCAAGGGCAGGGCTCGCCATCATCTTGAGAAGATCCGCGCCGATATCCGTGCTTTCGGGGATGTCGTCCAGCGGTTTAACTTGAGCCCAAGTCTTATATTCTTCCTTGGATAGATAGGGGCGCTCATATTCGGGCGCGTCTGCCGCGAGCGGCCCGAGCGGAATATCGCAAACCACTTCGCCATCAAATTCAAGAACCATGTGACGCGTATCGGTCACCTCGCCAATCACGGCAAAGTCCAATTCCCACTTCTTGAAAATTTCCGCCGCCATGGCTTCTTTGCCGGGTTTGAGAACCATCAGCATGCGCTCTTGGCTTTCT
>CALFEA010000283.1 GCA_937950385.1 uncultured Altererythrobacter sp.
GGATATGGCGCAGATGGCGATGTGGGGGCGATTACCAGCACACGCGCTGATGTAGCAAATACTCTTGCGCCGGGTGCAAAAATTGTCACTCCGCATCAGGTTCACTCGCCCGATGTCGTGACAGTCACGCAGCCATGGCAAGACACACCGCAAGGCCGACCTGCAGGGGATGCTCTTGTCACAAACCAAACCGGCATCGCAATTGGCATTGTGACCGCCGATTGTGGGCCTGTGTTGTTGGCAGACGAAAGTGCAGGCGTAATCGGAGCTGCCCATGCGGGATGGCGCGGTGCACATTTTGGCGTCTTGGAAAACACGATTGCGGCGATGGAGGCTCTCGGCGCACACCGAGCCAATATCGCGGCTGCGATTGGCCCAACGATTGCTCAAGCCAGCTACGAGGTCGACAAAGGTTTTCGCGCGCATTTCACCGGTGATGCCGGGGCGTTCTTCATCGCGGGTAAGGATGCAGACCATTGGCAGTTCGATCTGCCCGCCTATATCGCCCACCGATTGCAGCGCGCAGGTATCACGCGAATCGCTGATCTGGCGCTTGATACGTATGCGCAGCAATCGGACTATTATTCCTATCGCCGAGCCACCCATTTGGGTGCGGCAAACTATGGCCGCCAATTGTCTGCAATTGCGCTTGGCTAAGGGGCAATTTGCATTCCTTGCACAAAAGCGAACAGTCTGTGCTCAAAACACGGTTGGCAATGTCTTCTATTGCGTCTATCAGCGCGCCCAAACGGGCAAAACGCGTGGGTTCGCGCCGCTGTCCGATAGCCTTGACCAAATCTGCGCATTCACCCGCATGGAATGGTTAGGGTCAATCAGGTAACTTCCTGCCATAGGGGCAGGGTGAAAACGAAGTAAAAGCAGGGCTATTTGCATGACTGACATGATGGAAGATGGGGTTCGCCGCCGCGACTTTATTACTATCGCGGCCACCGGTGCAGCGGGTGTTGGCGCACTTGGCGCTGTCTACCCCTTGGTGAGCCAAATGGCCCCATCGGCAGACGTTTTGGCAGAAAGCACCACCGAAGTGGATGTTTCTGCGATTGAAGAAGGTCAGTCGATCAAGGCTGTCTTCCGCAAGCAGCCTTTGTTTGTGAAGCGCTTGACCGCAGCTGAAATTGAAAAAGCCAAGAGCGAAGATGGCGCGGATCTGCGCGAGCCTGAAACTCTGGCTGACCGCACCCAAGAAGGTCACGAGGACATCCTTGTGGTCATGGGCGTGTGTACACACCTTGGCTGTGTGCCTTTGGGCGCAGCTGAGGGCGAAGATAAAGGCGAGTATGACGGATATTTCTGTCCTTGCCATGGATCACACTACGATGTGGCTGGCCGGATCCGCAAAGGGCCTGCGCCAACCAACCTTCTCGTTCCTGAATACGCCTTCACCTCCGACACCGTCATCCAAGTCGGCTGAGCTAGAAAAGAAGAGATCTGTCATGAGCTTTGCCTGGGCAAAACCATACGAACCACAAAATGATGTGATGAAATGGATCGATCAGCGGCTGCCTTTGCCGCGTTTGGTCTATGATGCTGTGGGTGCGGGTTATCCTGTGCCGCGCAATCTCAACTATATGTGGAATTTTGGCGTTCTTGCCGGTTTCTTCTTGGTCTTGCAGATCATTACCGGCGTCATTTTGGCGATGCACTACGCTGCCAATGCCGATGTGGCGTTTGCGACGACCGAGCACATTATGCGCAATGTAAACTGGGGCTGGCTGATGCGCTATGCGCATGCCAATGGCGCCAGCTTCTTCTTCATTGTGATTTACCTGCATATTTTCCGTGGGTTCTATTACTCCTCTTACAAAGCCCCGCGCGAGATGATCTGGCTGCTGGGTGTGGTGATCTTCCTGTTGATGATGGCGACCGCCTTCATGGGCTACGTTTTGCCATGGGGCCAAATGAGCTTCTGGGGCGCGAAAGTGATTACCGGTCTGTTTGGTGCGATCCCGCTTGTGGGTGAGCCTTTGCAAGTGTGGCTGCTGGGCGGTTTTGCGCCTGATAATGCTGCGCTCAATCGCTTCTTCTCACTGCACTTCTTGCTGCCATTTGTGATTGCAGGCGTTGTGATTTTGCACATTTGGGCGCTGCATATCCCGGGCTCTTCCAACCCTACCGGCGTTGAGATTAAGCAGGAATCAGACACGGTGCCGTTCCATCCCTACTACACAGCGAAGGACGGATTTGGCCTCGGCATGATCCTGCTGTTCTTTGGTTTCATGGTGTTCTTCCTGCCCAACACGCTGGGTCACCCGGACAATTATATCGAGGCGAACCCGCTTTCGACCCCGGCTTTGATCGTACCGGAATGGTATTTCTACCCGTTCTACGCGATTCTTAGGGCCTTCACTTTTGACTTCCTGTTTATCCCAGCCAAGCTGATGGGCGTGCTGGCGATGTTCGCATCGATCCTGATCTGGTTCATCCTGCCATGGCTCGATAAATCACCGATCCGTTCGGCGCGTTATCGTCCGCTTTACCGCGCATTCTTCTGGGTTTTGATGGCCGATATGGCATTGCTGTTCTACCTCGGCGGAGCCCATGCGGAAGAGCCGTATATCATGCTCAGCCAGATCGCGACGGCCTATTACTTCCTGCACTTCCTCGTGAT
>CALFEA010000284.1 GCA_937950385.1 uncultured Altererythrobacter sp.
AGAGGGTCACTGACCGTCGCGGGCCCCGGCCATCAAGGCGGGATTGCCGAACTTCTGGCGATGTCAGTGCCGGGTGAAGAAGTGATCGCGGTTGATCAGCAGGACGCATGCGAAATGGTTCCATTTTTGCGCCCCGAACGGGTGGCCCATGCCGTCTTTGAAGCGAATGTCACGGATATTGATGTCGCACAGCTTCAGGATACCGAGGCAGGTGCTGAAATCATGCATATGGCCGAAAACGGTTTTTGCGCTGATGGCGATCAGGAAAAATGGCTGCTGGAAGGCACCAGCGATCTGACCGGCAAATTGCCTGTAAACACCGATGGCGGATGCCTGGCTTGCGGTGAACCCATCGGCGCATCGGGGCTGCGGCAAGTGTACGAAAATGTCGAACAATTGCGCGGGCGCGGCGGGGAACGCCAAGTTCCGGGCAAGGACGGCAATGGACCAAAAACCGCATATAGCCATGTTTACGGCGCGCCGGGATTGTCCGCTGTCGCCATTCTTGAGCGCTAAAAGGAACCACGAATTATGGCCACGAATTCAAAAGGGCGCATGACAGGAAAAGTAGCGCTGGTAACAGGCGGCGCAGAGGGCATTGGCTCCACGGTTGCGCGGATGTTCGTGGCAGAAGGTGGGCAAGCTTTGCTGTGCGATGTGCAGATCGACAAGGCGCGCGCTTTGGCGGAGGAACTGGGCGATAATGCGGCTGCGTTCGAGCTTGATGTGCGTGATCTGGATCAGTGGCATGCTGCGGTGAAAGAAGCACAAACACAATTCGGCAAGCTCACCACATTGTTCAATATTGCAGGCATTTCAGAGCCCGGCAATGTGGTGGATGTTGACCTCGACAGCTGGCAGCGCACCATTGACATCAATCTGGTCGGCCCCTTTCACGGCTGCCGCGCGGCTATCCCAGCGATTGAAGCCTCGGGCGAGGCGGGCTCTATCGTCAATATTGGTTCGATGATCGCCATTCGCGCCGCAGCCTTTGTGGCGGCCTACTCCGCGTCGAAAGCAGGCCTCCAAGGTTTGACCCGCAGCATCGCGCTGGACTGCGCAGAACGCGGCGTTCCAATCCGTGCAAACATGGTGCACCCAGGCGCAATCCGCACGCCCATGTATGATCGCTACAAATTCTCAGGCGCGGATGAGCCGGAAAATATTGAGCGCGATTTCGCCGCCACCCACCCAATGAACCGCATTGGCGAACCTGAAGAAGTGGCCAAAGCCTGCCTCTTCCTCGCCAGCGATGACGCCAGCTTTACCACCGGCTGCGACTTTACCGTCGATGGCGGCGGATCAATCAGGAGCTAATCAAATGAGCGCACAACCAGCCACTCGGATCGATGCGCATTTTGTCGCAGCGGGCAAATATCACGATATTGATTATGCGCGCCTTGAAGTGCTCAAGCTGCTGATGGAGCACCCGCATATTCGCACCACAGTAGCGGCGGATTATTCAGGGTTGGAGCGGCTCGATAGCTGCCGTTTCCTCGTAACCTACACGTGCGATTTGATGCCCACCCCAGAGCAAACGAAGCAACTCAAAACGTTCTTAGAAAATGGCGGCAAATGGCTGGCGCTGCACGGGACGAATTCGATCCTTGTTTTCACCGAGGAAGGCCTTGTCGACACGCCAAATGACCGGCCCGACATGATGGAAATGCTCGGCACGCAATTCAAAGCCCACCCGCCAATCGGCGAATTTCCGGTCGAAGTCGTCAACAAGACCCATGAGCTTACCAAAGGCATCGAGGATTTCGATATCGTCGATGAGCTGTATCTGGCGGATGTCACCGCGCCGATTGATACGCTGATGCAGACCACATTTGAAGGCGAGGCGACCGGCTTTGTGAAGGACAAATGGGACAAAACCACCGTGCCCATTCTTTACACCCGTGACATTGGCAAAGGGCGCATCGTCTATAATGCGCTGGGCCATTGCCGCGGCCATTATGATCTGCCCGGAATGCAGGATTTTTATCCGCATAAGGAAATGTGCGCGTGGAGTTATGATGTCTATTACGACATGCTGAGACGGTCGATTAATTGGGCCATGAGAGATAATATGCGAGACGGAGAATAAGACGATGGATATGGACTTCTCCCCTCAGGACATCGCCTTTCGCGAGGAAGTGCGCAGCTTTCTAGCCGACAAATTGCCCGAGCATTTGCGGGCCGGTTCGCGCCAGACACCTGGCGTTTTTGTCGAACCAGACATTGGCATGGAATGGCACCGCATTCTGAATGAACAGGGCTGGGTTGCGCCCCATTGGCCCGAAGAAGATGGCGGCACAGGCTGGAGCCCGACGCAGAAGTTTATTTTCGAAAAAGAATGCGCATTGGCAGGTGCACCCGGGATCTCGATCCTCGGATTGCGATTGGTGGGGCCTGTTATTTGTGCGTTTGGCACGCCGGAGCAAAAGGCACGGTTCCTGCCCAAAATCCTCTCAGGCGAAAATTACTGGTGCCAAGGCTATTCAGAGCCGGGCAGCGGATCAGACCTTGCCTCGCTCAAGACATCTGCACGCGTGGAGGACGGCCAATATATCGTCAATGGGTCCAAAATCTGGACGACGCATGCGCACCATGCCGATTGGATTTTTGCCCTGGTGAGAACCAATACCGAAGTCAAAAAACAAGCCGGTATCACCTTCCTGCTGCTGCCAATGGATCAGCCTGGCATCGAAGTGACACCGATCATGTCAATGTCGGGCGATCACGAGGTCAATCAAGTGTTCTTCACCGATGCGCAAACGCCGGTAGAAAACCGCATTGGCGAAGAGGGGCAAGGCTGGACGATTGCGAAATTCCTGCTGGAAAATGAGCGCGGCGGATCATGCTTTGCCCCGCGCCTGCTGCAAAATATCGCAACTCTGTCGGCTTTGGCAGAGGCACAGCCATCCGGCGTCAATGGCGCGATGGCGCATGACACACGGTTTCGTGACCGCCTGTCGCGCGTGAAGCTGGATGCCGAAGCTTTAGAAGTGACCGAATTGCGCATTTTGGCTGATCTGGCCAAGGGCCGTCAGCCCGGGCCGCAAACATCCCTTGTCAAAATGCTGAGCTCCAACATTTCCCAGCAAGTCGACACATTGCGGTTGGAATTGCTGGGCCATGATGCGTTGCAATTGCCTTTGGACCGGCCGCTTTATGGCAATGAGGCGCCTGAACCCATCGGCAGCGAAATCGCGCAAGTGGCGATGGGCAATTACCTCAATAACCGCGCCTCAACCATATTTGGGGGTTCGGACGAGGTGCAAAAGAACATCATCGCAAAGACAGTTCTCGGGCTATGATGCCCAGCGCGCTTTAAAGGACGAAATTACATGGACGTATCAAAGCTCATGTTCCGCGAGGGACTGATGAAAGACGAGCGCATTCTGGTAACCGGTGGCGGCACAGGATTGGGCCGCGAAATGGCAGAGGGTTTCCTCAAGCTAGGCGCGACCGTCTATATTTGTGGGCGCCGCCAGAACAAGCTGGATGAAACTGCGGCTGAATTGATGGGTTCTCACGGCGGCAAAGTTGTCGCGCATTCTTGCGACATTCGCGATGCCGATGCGATCCACGCGATGGTTGACGCCATTTGGGCCGACGGCGGCGCGCTGACAGGTGTGGTGAACAATGCGGCGGGCAATTTCATCAGCCGCACTGAAGACCTGTCTGTAAACGGCTTTAATGCGATCGCCGATATTGTGATGCGCGGCACGTTTTACGTCACCCTCGACATTGGCAAGCGCCTGATTGCGGAGAAGAAAACCGCCAGCTTCCTCTCGATCCTGACCACTTGGGTGTGGTCAGGCAGCGCCTTTGTTGTGCCGTCGGCTATGTCGAAAACAGCAATCAATGCGATGACCCAAAGCCTAGCAACCGAATGGGGGCGTTACGGATTGCGCTTTAACGCCATTGCACCGGGCCTGTTCCCCACTGACGGGATGAGCGCGCGGCTTTCCCCGGGAGGCAGCGGCGACAATACCAAGAATGACATGAACCCGATGGGCCGCGCAGGCGAAATGCACGAACTTGCCAATCTCGCTGTATTCCTGCTGGGCCAAGGCGCGGAATATGTGAACGGTCAAACAATTGCGATTGATGGCGCAGGCTATCAAGCCAATGGCGGCACATTCTATCCCGTGTTGCAGGGCCTCGGCGATGCAGAATGGGATATGATGCGCCAGATGATCAAAGGCACCAACAATAAGGATAAGGCTGAGCGTTCTTAAATGGGCTTAGGCGTCACAATGCCTAAACCCGCGAGCAGATCACCAATACGCGCATTATCGATGGATCGGCGCTGAAAACCGGCGTAGCATGCCCATTAGGGAGGTCTCTGAGAATCTCTTGAACTGGGTTCGGCAATTGCGAAGATGTAACAAAACGGTTTCGCGCGGTTTGAGCATCGAGCTCTCCCGCCAACTTCTTGGCTTCGTAACAAGAACGAATGGCCTGCGTTTTTGTTTTGAATTCCTCGACAGAGATATTCTCACTTTGAACCGTCAATTGCATCAAATTGTATCGCGGCACAGGAGAAGTACGGACGCCTGAACCAGGATTATGCTGCTGAGCTGCAAGCGCTGCTGGCAGGATCGTGGTAGCAGCAATAGCGCCAAGACCGATCATTTTCCGAACTATCTGTTTCATAAGATCATACCCCTATTTAAACGCTGTCACACTCTGCCCAGCAGTGATGAACTCGCTATGAAGGCCTTTAACTCACATGCTCATCCGCCAGTTTTTGCGCGCCCTTATAATCCGGCTTGCCATTATTGAGGCGCAGCGAGCTTTGCGTAAACACATAGAGCCGCGGGATTTTGTATCCAGCAAGACTATCTCGCGCGCTCTTGTCCAGCGCCGCTTCAAGGCCATCGCCAGCGCCGGCTTCTGGCTGCACCACTGCTACAATTTTGCGGCCAAAGCGGGGGTCGGGCAGGCTAACGATGCGAACATCGGTAACGCCGGAATGCTCTTGCAAAACCGCTTCAACCTCTTCGGGAAAGACCTTCTCGCCGCCAGTGTTGATGCACATATTGTCGCGCCCGATGAAATCGAGCGTGCCGTCAGCTGCCCAGCGTGCCCGGTCACCCGTCATCAAATAACGCTGGCCATCAATCACAGGGAAAGTTGCGGCATTCTTTTCATCCTCGCCCAGATAACCCAGCGGCAAAGCGCCAGAGCGCGCGACGATACCAATGCCATCTTCGCCCGGTTTTACTTCGGTCAGATCAGCATCAAACAATTTGGTAGAACGCCCCGGTAAGGCCGAGAATTTGCCGCCGCCTGATGATCCCGCCGCTGTGGTGATAACGATTGCCGTGCCGCTGCTTTCGCTGGAACCCAGCGCGTCGATAATCACTAGGCCCGCATTTTGCGCGATCAAGCGCTGCTTCACTGGCTCGCTGAACATTGCGCCTGAACTGGTGACGGTGCGCAAAGACACAATCGCCCCGTCATCTGCCTTCTCTAGCGCATCGGCCAAAGGCAAGGCGAACGCATCGCCAACAATGAACCAACCCTTTGCGCCCAGACGTTTGGTCTCTGATATTGTCAGCTCAGCATTGAACTTATCCGATGGCAGCATCGCCAAGCTTCCGCCCTTGAGCAAATGGATCATCGCGGTGAACTGCCCCGCCCCATGCATCAGCGGGCTGAGCAAAAGCATGGGCGATGTGGAAGCGGGATGATCAGGGGTGATCTTGGCCGCCTCTGCCACTTGCTCCTCCAGCGAGCTGGCCACAAAGGGCGGTGTTCCCGGCGCGCGTTGCCACACCGATACGCTGAACGCTTGCCATGCAGAGGCGAACGGCCACATCACAGCCTTGGGCATGCCAGTTGTGCCGCCGGTTGCCGTGTAGAACAGCGCCTCTGGATCAGAATGAATGGCGAAATCAGCCGGCAGCGCAGTGCTTTGCAAAACCGCCCAATCGGCTGAACCCACATCAATGGTGAGCGCGCCTGCAGGCATAGCCATTTGCGCAGCACCGGCAAAATCGCTCTCTACAAACAGCGCCTTCAAACCAAAACGCGTGAAAATGTCGGCCAACTCGCGGTCTTTATAATGGTAATTCACATTGACCGGCGTAACGCCCGCTTTCACACAGCCGAAATAAGCGAGGATGTAATCTGGTGTATTGCGAAGCATCTGACCCGCAACATCGCCCGGCTTTAGGCCCCTAGCCTTCAAACCAGCAGCGATCTGGTCAGTGGCCGCGTCCAATTCGCTCCAGCTGACTATGCGTTCCCCATGGATGAGAGCGGGACGGCCGAGCTCAATTTTCGCCGCCAAAGCCTTGAGAGCAAAACCGAAATTCTCGCCGGACCAGATTTTATCCTGCGCATTTTTATCGATCGAGGTCATAAAGTTCCAATTTGAAAGAGAGATGCATCGTTATAATTTGCATTCTGGCGGCTGACGCCTAACATTTTAGGAGGCAAACACGTAGGTTTACGTTACGGTAGCAAACGAATCATAAGAATAGCAGGAGAGGAAACTGCACATGGCGGGAAATGTTGTCGAATTGCGCACGCCGCAAGGGCTTGAGAATATGGATCATCTTTTGGAAGAGGTGACGATACGTTGCCCGGAAGATATTCACGACGCCGCCATGACAATGGCCCGCATCGCCAAAGAGCGCGGCATGCGGATCGCTCTATGCGATGATATTTCTTCCAAAGAGCCGATGATTGATGCCGACGGCGCTGTCCTCAACGCCGATGTGTTTGGCTGGCTCGATGATGGCGCGCGCTGGTGGGAAGATCACCGTCTTGCGCTGCACTCGCCTCTGCCGCGCGCCTGCCGCTATGAAAGCGAACCGTTTTGGGTGAATGCGGAGGGTTTCAATACGCGCTGGCGCAATTCCTATCTTGAGGAAATTGACCTCAATGACTTTGAAAAGCGCTCGCTATGTAAAGCAGCGATAGTCATTCCGGTGCATCTGCCTTTCGGTCAAATTTCCGCCAATAGCTTCATCCCGCTCGAGAATGACAAGCAAGATTTGAGCGCAGAATTTGCTGAATATGGCGCGTTCTTCGCGCAGCTGACGCGGCGCTTTATTGGCGGCTATGTCCAAGCAATCCGCACCAAACGGCGCATTCCATCAGATTGCGTCTTGTCGAAACGCGAAGTGGAATGCCTGCGCTGGGCCGCAATTGGCAAGACGGATAAAGAGATCAGCATGATCCTTGAGCGCTCACATGCCACCATCCGCTATCACGTGCACCGCGCCGGTGAAAAGCTCGACAGTGTGAACCGCGCGCAAACGATCTTCAAAGCGGGGCAATTGGGGTATCTCGGCGCGAATAGTTGATTGGGATTGGAGGGGGCCCTCAGCGGCCTCCTAGCCCAATGTCCTAAGCGGATCGGAGCCGTCCCAATCCACGCCTGCTGCCTTGATCATGCCAAACAGATCGGGCCCATCGGGGTCTTGTTGGAGCACTTCGATTAGGCTGCCAGGGCCCCCTCCTGCATTGGGCCCAGGGTCGGCATAGATCACGCTACTATTGCCAAACTTACCCTCGATAACAATCTCGGCCCCATGGCGTTCGCACGCCGCATAGGCCTCTGCGATATCATCAACCAGAATGCAGACATGATGGAGGCCGCCCCCGACATCGGCATATTCGCCTGAATAAATCGAAGGGTGGTCATCGCGCGGGCGGATCAGCTCAATCTGCAAATCGCCCCAATAGGCCAGCGCCAGATCAAACACCGCGTCGGTTGGCTGGCCGCGATATTTCATCCCATCGAGGTGAATACTCTCCAGCAGGAAGAACGGCCCGACCCCCATAGTTTGCGTCCAATGTTTGAGCGCTGCATCAAAATCTTCCGGCACATATGCCAGCTGCATGATCTCGCCCAATGATGCGAGCCCGCCTTTTTGAGTCATTTTTCAGTTCTCCCTCACAGATACGCTAGTTTTTCCGTGCCAAATGTGTGCGATAAGAGGTCAAACGAACACTGCGTAAATTACGAGGAACGCCGGCATGAATGAGATGAAGAGTTTTACTGGCGACCGTTGCCCGGGCCAAAGCTACACCGATATGCTGGAAGGCGACACCCGCACTCCGCCTGATTATCTGTTTGAGCAGACCACGCTGGATATGGGCAATGATCCGATTGGGATTGAGCCTTATGTCTCCGAAGAATTTGCCAAGGCAGAGCGTGAGAACCTTTGGCCCAATGTCTGGCTCTTCGCCGCGCGCGAGGATGAGCTGCCGGAAATTGGCGACACGGTTGTTTTCGAAATCAATGAGAAGAGCTTTCTCATCACGCGCCAGCGCGATGGCAGTGTCAAGGCCTTCTACAATGTCTGCCTTCACCGCGGGCGCAAATTGCGCACGGAAGATGGCAATACCACGCAGTTCCGCTGCCCGTTCCACGGCTTCACATGGAAAACCGATGGCGCACTGAAAGAAATCCCATGCGATTGGGATTTCAAACATCTCGAAGACAAAGACATGTCGCTTCCAGAGGTTCGCGTTGAGCTGTGGCAGGGTTTTGTCATGATCACCGAGAACGCTGAACTGCCAGATTTCAAAACATGGCTTGGCCCTGCGGCCGATCATTATGACGCATATAATATGGAAGATCGCTACACCGGCATGTGGGTCGCCAAGCGTATTCCGGCCAATTGGAAAGCCACAGCCGAGGCCTTTATGGAAGCCTGGCATTCGGTCACGACCCACCCGCAATTGCTGCCATTCCTAGGCGATGCGAACACGCAATATGATCTGATCGGCGATCACTTTAATCGCGCGATTACGCCATCGGGCGTTCTGTCTCCGCATTTGAAGGGCAAGACCCAGCAATATGTGCTCGACAAAATGGCGGAATTTTCTGGCGGCAGTGATGCCGATACCAACCGGCGCTATGCTGCTGCGGATGAAAGTGCAGCCGAGGCCGATGAAAGCGATCCGCTTTATGCACGCAAAATGCTGGCCGAGGCGAGCCGTGCTGGTTTTAAAGAAGCATACGGCCATGATTATTCGGACAAATCGGATTCTGAAATACTCGACAATTTCACCTATAATATCTTCCCCAATTTCGCGCCTTGGATCGGCTATCTGCCGACGCTTTGTTATCGCTGGCTTCCCGGCGACACACCCGATTGGTGCGTAATGGAAATCCGCTTGCTGTTCCCAACACCCAAAGGTGAAAAACGCCCTCGCGCGGTGGAGCGCACCTATATTCCTGATGATGAGCCCTTCTCTTGGGCGAACCATATTATGGGCGAGGCGCTGGCCAATGTATTCGATCAAGACATGGCCAATTTGCCGCATGTCCAAACCGGTATGAAAGCATCGGCCAATGGGATTATGGAGCTGGGCGCTTATCAAGACAGCCGCGTGCGCCATTTCCAGGCCACCTTGCACAAATATGTAAACGGTGAGCTTCCAGCTAAGAAATAGGCACAAATGGACAGTATCAATTTGAACGGCAGGACCGCGCTGATTACTGGCGCGTCGTCGGGCTTTGGCGAACATTGGGGCCAGCTTATGGCCAATTCTGGCGCGAAAGTGGCCTTGGCTGCGCGGCGCAAGGATCGGCTGGATGCTTTGGCTGGCACCATCGGCGATGCGGCGCTTGCGGTTGAGATGGACGTTGGTTCTGAGGCCTCCATCATCGCTGGTTACGACGCAGCAGAAGCAGCCTTTGGCACAGTGGATACTGTCATCGTCAATGCCGGTATCGACAGCAATGGGATGTCGACAGAAGTGCCTGATGAGGAAATCCTGCGCGTTCTCACCGTCAACTTGAAAGGTGCGATTTTGACCGCCCGCGAAGGCGCCAAACGCATGATGGCCGCCGGGGTTACCAATGGGCGCATTGTGATGATCGGCTCGATCACTGCATTTGAAGCATCGCCTGCTTTGGTCGCTTATTCCGCAAGTAAAGCGGGCGTTGTGCAGGCAACCCGCAGTCTAGCACGCGAATGGGCGCGGCGCGGCATTTCGATCAATTCCATCTCGCCCGGCTATATTCGTACCGGCATCAATGATGAATGGTTCGACACTGATATGGGCAAGAAGCAGATCAGCCGCTTCCCGCGCAAACGCCTGATGGAGATGCAGGGTATGGACGGCATCCTCACTTTTCTTGCCTCCGATGCTGCCGAATATGTCACGGGTACGGATTTCGTTCTGGATGATGGACAAACGCTTTAGTTTGCGCCAGCTCTGCGGTTAGGGAGAGAGCCGCATTTCAAACTCAGCATTGATCTATACGGGGCTTACCTGTCTGGCCGCGATGGCGCTGGTCGCTCTGATTTCGTGGCGCATGGCCCGCGAGAGTACCTCGACGAGCGATGGTTATTTTCTCGCCGGACGCGGGCTTGGCGGGGTGTTTATTGCAGGCTCCTTGCTGCTGACGAACCTATCGGCAGAGCAGCTGATCGGGCTGAATGGTTCGGCCTATGGCTATAATCTGTCGAGCATGGCGTGGGAGGTGACAGCAGCGGTCGCCACCATTGCCATGGCGTTGATATTCTTGCCCAAATATCTCAGCGGAGCATTCACCACCCTGCCGCAATTCCTTGCCGACCGATATGACACAGGCGTCCAGCGGATGAGCGCCATGCTGTTCCTATTCGGATATGGTCTGGTGACCATCCCCAGCGTGTTATTCGCAGGCTCCATCGCAGTGATGAAGATTTTCGAAGTGCCGCAATTGTTCGGTGTGTCGGAGTTTGCCGCGCTGGTCGGCACGGTGCTGGTGATCGGAATTACTGGCGCGATCTATGCGGTTTTCGGCGGGCTGAAAGCGGTGGCTGTGTCCGATACGATCAATGGCATCGGCCTACTGGTCATGGGCATTTTGGTTCTGGTCTTGGGAATTTACGCTCTTGGAGACAGCGATTGGCTGGCGGGCCTAACCAAGCTTGCGGCAGAAAATCCGGAGAAGTTGAACGCAATCGGCGGAGAGGATGATCCGACGCCCTTTGGCACGATCTTCACCGGCATGGTAATCGCGAACCTGTTTTACTGGTGCACCAATCAATATGTGATCCAGCGGACATTGGCGGCGCGCAATCTGGCCGAGGGACAGAAAGGCGTGCTTTTGTCCGGCTTTTTCAAAGTGTTTGTGCCGTTTTTGATGATGGTGCCCGGCGTGATCGCCTTCCACCTCTACGGCCCCGGACTGGCGACGATTGACCTAGCGTATCCCACCCTGATCCGCGATGTTTTGCCGCCTGCGCTGATGGGATTGTTTTTAGCGGTGCTGCTGGGTGCGGTATTTTCAAGCTTCAACAGCCTCGTCAATTCTGCCGCCACCCTGTTCTGCCTCGATATATTGCCAGCGGTTCGTAAGGCGCCGATGAGCGACGCAGGCATCGTCCGCACCGCAAAATTCGCAAGCGTTGTCATTGCTTTGTTCAGCTTTGCCGCTGCGACCATGCTCTATTTTGCGCCAGACGGCCTGTGGCAAATCATCCGCATTTTCACCGGCTTTTACAACATTCCGGTCATCACAATCGTACTTGTCGGATTGTTCACACGCCGCGTTCCGGCACTGGGCGCGAAGCTGGTGATCATCTTCCACATTGTCGCTTACGGTTTGGCGAAATTTGTCTTTGACGACATCATCACGATGCATTTCCTGCACCTCTATGCCGTGCTGTTCGTGATCGAAGTTGCCATTATGTTGATCACAGCGAGATTCGCGCCGCGAAAAGAGGCTTGGACTTTCCAACCCAATGCCAAAGTGGACATGAAACCTTGGGGCTATGCATTGCCCGTTTCGGTCTCACTTTTCAGCGCAGTGGTCGCGACATATTTGCTGTTCTCGCCTCTGGGCCTCGCATCCGGAAGCCTAGATCTCGGCTTTGGCCTCGCCATCTCGGCTTTGGCCTTGGTCAATGTGGCCATATGGTGGCGATCTAGCGCGAAACTGCGCTCTGGCCTTTAGCCCAGCCCTTCCATCCAGTCTTTCGACCGCGCCCAATCCAAATGCGATGTATGCTGCATCCCTAAAAGATCACGCGCATGCTGGGGATCAACCACCAGAGGCGAGGTCGGCTGATTGTTATAAAAGGCATAGAATTTCGCCATGCCGTCATAAATGCTAAGCGGTTGCACCTCGCGTGAGCCGGTAACCAGCTCGCTCATTCCAGCGGCAAATTCTTCAGGCGCGAGGCTTTTGAAACGCACATCGCTGCCCAAGGCTTGGCTCAAATTGGCGGCCACTTGATCACCGGTCAGCGCCTCTGGCCCGCCGAGCGGCACATGCTGACCATCAGCAGCATCTGTCTGCAAGGCGCGGCGCATCGCCTGCGCCACATCCTCTAGGCACACCCAATTGATCAGCAGATCGGGCTTTGCGGGATAGGCGAATATCCCGTCGCGCATGATCGCTGGCCGGTTCCAGATGCGGTATTGATTGTCCATAAAGACCGTCGGCTCGATAAACACACACGGTATGCCGGTCGCCTCCAGCGCTGCCTCAATATCCCGCCGTCCGTCATGGGCGGACAGATCCAGATCATGATCGGCAACAAAGCAGGCAGTGTTAAAGACGATCTTCTTCAGACCCGCTCGCCCCGCCCCCTCGGCAATGGCCGCTCCAAAACTGGCGGCACGCGCACGGTCAAATTCAAACGGCAGATGGAACGCCGCTGCATCTTGACCCGCAAAGGCCTTCGCCATCGCATCTGCATCGGTGATGTCGGCATGGACAGTCGGCAAATCGGGGAAAGGCGTGTCTGCCATCGCATCGTCCCGCCGCACGCCTGCGGTCACATCAAATCCCGCCTCCAGCAGCTCAGCCACAAGCGGCATGCCCTGATCCGCCGAGGCGCCCAGTACGCAAACTTTCGAAATTGTCATTACCGCCTACCCTGCTTTCGCGGCGACTTCAGCTGCGTCAAAATAATGAATGCGCAGGGATTTCATCAAGCCGCCTTCAAATTCGCCCATTTCGCAAACCGTTTGGCTGAAGGTTTCCCCGCCGTCTTTGGGGGTCATAGTCAAAGTCAGCACAGTCACCGCATGGCTATCGCCGCCTGTAATATCGTGAATATCGACCTTCGCCTCCGCCCATGTGCCATACATCGCTGCTGCGCAGCGTTGCAGGGCATCCTTGCCGCGCCACTCGCCAGCAAAAGGCAGGCATTCCGCCTCATAAAGCACGAAATCAGGGTGAAGCAGCGCCTCAACCTTATCCCATTCCCGCGCACCAGCATGGGCATAGACGGCGGCCTGTATCTCGCGCGGTGAGGCCGTCATTTAGTCTATCGTCCCGATCAAATCGCCGACCTTATAGACCGCGCCCTCTTCGCCGGTAGGATGGATCACCCCACTGGCCTGCGCTTCGATCTCAGTCGTCGATTTGTCGGTTTCAACGGTGTAAATGATCTCACCTTTTTCAACCGCTTCTCCGTCGCCGAACATCCATTCAGTGAGGGTCATAGTGGTCGCGCTCATCCCAAGCTTGGGTATGCGGATCTCATTCGCCACGCTTTACGCCTTTCCTACAGATGCTTTAATCTGAGCAATCAGATCCGCTTTTTGCGGGATCCAAGCCTGCTCCAAATGTGTTGCAAACGGCACGGCAGAAAATGTTCCGCCAATCCGGCGCACAGGCGCTTTCAAACTGTCCCAACACTTCTCTTGGATATTGGCAGCGATTTCTGCGCCTGTACCAAACGGACGCACAGCCTCATGCAAGGTTATCGCGCGGCCCGTTTTGTTGACCGATGCCAGCACGGTTTCCTCATCATATGGCGCAATCGTGCGCAGATCGATGACTTCAACCGAAATGCCTTCCTTGTCCAATTCGCCAGCCACTTCGAGCGCATCCAAAACGGTGCGGCCATAGGTGATCAGCGAGATGTCAGTGCCTTCTTTCGCAATCGCCGCCTTGCCCAAAGGCACGCGGTAACCGGGGCCTGGGTCTTCTGATTGGAGACCATAGCAAAGGATGTTTTCGATGAAGATCACCGGATCATTGGCATCGATACTGGCGCGCATTAGCCCGCGTGCATCGGCGGCATTGGACGGTGTCACCACATGAATACCGGCGACATGGGCAAACCACGCCTCGAGCATGTCAGAGTGCTGACCGCCAAAGCCAACGCCCACACCAGTGGTGGTGCGCAGAACCATTGGGCACGGTGTTTGACCGCCGCTCATAAAGCGCAATTTGGCCGCATGATTGACGATTTGGTCCATGCATACGCCGACAAAATTCATCAGCATAATTTCGCAAATCGGACGCTGTCCAGCCAGCGCTGCACCAACGGCTGCGCCAACAATCGCCGTTTCAGAAATAGGCGTCGCGCGAATGCGGTGTTCGCCATATTTTTCCGACAATCCAGCGGTGATTTTAAATACGCCGCCGCCCTGCTTGTCAGAAACATCTTCGCCAAGGCAAAAGACGCCGTCATCCTCGGCCATAGCTTCGTCGATGGCCAGATTGAGGGCCTGTGTCATGGTTATCATGTTGCTTGATTCTGGCATTAGGAAACCTCCTCCAGCACATCTTTGTAGATTTCATCGGTGCTCGGCAGATCAGCGGCCAGAGCATGTTCAACCGCTGCGTCAATTTCCGCATCGATTTTGGCGACGATTGAGTCCAATTCCTCTTCGGTGAACTGG
>CALFEA010000285.1 GCA_937950385.1 uncultured Altererythrobacter sp.
CACGGTGACGCATTGATGGAAGCGGGCAGCGGTTTCACCCATCGTCAAACAATGAAAGGAGCCGTGCGGTTCAACTCGATCGATTTGCACGAGGAAGCCAGCCGGATCGCAGAGGCAGGCGGACATGCATTGGCCGCAGAAGAAGCGCATTTCGAAGAATTGGTCGCCAATATCGCCGCGCGCGCTCAAGCCATTGCCATTACTGCCGAAGCCCTCGCCCGCATTGATGTCAGCGCAGGTCAAGCAGAACGCGCCGCTGAAGGAAGCTGGTGCCGCCCAAGCCTATCAAACGGTCCGCAACTTACGATCACCGACGGTCGCCATCCCGTGGTCGAGGATGCCTTGTCAAAAGATGGCGAGCGCTTTGTTGCCAATGATTGCGTATTGGCTGCGTCCGACCGGCTGTGGCTGATCGGCGGGCCGAATATGGGCGGCAAATCGACCTTTTTGCGGCAAAATGCGCTGATTATCCTGATGGCGCAGGCGGGCGGATTTGTGCCTGCGACAGCCGCCAATATCGGCCTTGTTGACCGCCTTTTTAGCCGCGTTGGCGCATCCGATAATCTCGCCAAGGGGCGCTCCACCTTCATGGTGGAAATGGTCGAAACCGCCGCCATCCTCAGCCAAGCGACAGACAAGAGCTTTGTCATTTTGGACGAGGTGGGGCGCGGTACATCAACCTATGATGGCCTTGCATTGGCATGGGCAGTCGCCGAGGAAGTGCACAGCCGCATCGCCTGCCGCTGCCTGTTTGCAACCCATTATCACGAGCTCGCGCGGTTGTCTGACAGCTGCCCGGCCTTGTCACTACACCATGTTCGGGCGCGCGAATGGAAAGGCGATTTGGTGCTTTTGCATGAGCTTGCCCAAGGCCCAGCGGATCGTTCTTACGGTCTTGCTGTCGCGCGTCTTGCTGGCGTTCCTGACCCAGTGGTTAAGCGCGCAAAGCAAGTGCTGGCAAAGCTGGAAGAAGCCCGCAGCGAAACCGGCGGCATCGGCGCAGGTCTGGGCGAATTGCCACTCTTTGCCGCGGCCCCGCAAGACGAACAACCAGACCCAGCTGCTGAATTGGCCGCTAGGATCGCCAGCATTGATCTGGATGCATTGAGCCCGCGTGATGCGCTAGACCTGCTTTATGATTTATCGCGCGAGGCGCAGACAAGCGGCGCGCTTACCAAAAGTTAAGCCCCAGCGGATAAACTGCCACCCATGGCTACGACATCAAACTCCACTCTCAAAGGCGTGTTGGCATTTGGCGCGCTGACCATTGGCGCCGTCATGTTCTTTGTTGGCTCTGCCGACGATGAAGGCGTGCTTTCAGAAGCAGCAAGCGGTGCTGGTAGCAAAACCGATGAAAGCGGCAGGCTAGCCCCTGGTCCCGCCCGTGAAACTGGCGGTGAGCTGACCCCAAAACCGGCTGCGCAACCGCAAGCGTCAGGAGACGTTGAAATAGTTGAATGGGATGATGAGGCGCTGATCGATACCACCAGCGGAATTGATCCCACACCAGAAAGCGACGACCCGTTTGGCGCGCAGCCGACTGACAGTACCATCAATGACGTTGATGCTGACGAGCAGAGATTTGAAGCCAAAGACAGAGCACTGCCGCAAGTTGGTGGCACCGTGCCAATTCCATCGACCGCAAACCTACCTGAGTGATAGGCTGCGCCAGAACCACGCGTCCAAAACTACCGCGTCGGAACAGGCGCATCGCCGGTATAGTCGTAGAAGCCGCGGCCGGTTTTGCGGCCTAGCCAACCAGCCTCAACATATTTTACCAGCAAAGGCGCAGGGCGATATTTCGTGTCGCGCGTCGTGCGGTAAAGCACGTTGATAATGTCGAGACACGTATCCAACCCAACGAAATCCGCCAATTGCAGCGGCCCCATGGGGTGATTAAGCCCCAGACGGCAGCCCTTATCGACATCCTCAATCCCCGCGGTCGACTGGCCCAGCAAGAAGATGGCTTCATTGATCATCGGCAGCAAGATGCGATTGACGACAAAGCCGGGTTCATCTTGTGACAGCACGACTTCCTTGCCCAACGCCTTAGCAAAAGCAGAGGTGCGGTCAGTCGTATCCTTCGCTGTGGCAAGGCCAGGAATAACCTCAATCAAGCCCATAACAGGCACTGGATTGAAAAAGTGCAGTCCGATAAAACGCGCCGGATCGGGCGAGTAATTCGCCATACGGGTGATCGGGATGGAGCTAGTGTTGCTGGCCATGATCGCATCATCTGCCAAGACTTTGCCGGCTGCTTCAAAGATACTCTGCTTGATCTCTTCGCGCTCAGTTGCAGCCTCAATAATGAGGTTGGCATCTTTCATCGGAGAATAGTCAGCCACAGGGGTGATACGCGCGAGCAAAGCCTGCGCCGCATCGACTTCGATTTTGCCGCGTCCGACCAATTTGCCCAGCGCTGCATCAACCGCCGCCTTACCGGCCTCAGCCCGCGCCAAATCAATGTCAGCCAGCATGACTTTCATGCCGTGTTGAGCCACAGTTTGAGCGATACCGGTGCCCATTTGGCCCGATCCGATGACAGCGATGCTTTGCATAATTATCCCTTCGCACATGCAGCAAAAGGGTCTGTTAGCGGGCGATGAGAGTGTTGGCTAGGCTGCCGCAACGTAAAGCAGGCTCACCTATTGGCGCCCTAACGATTGGCGCCGGGTACCCAGTTCACATCCGCTTTGCCATTATCATTCAGCACGCGGGCCAAAACAAACAGATAATCAGACAGCCGGTTGATATAGGCTAGAGCGGCTGGGTTGACCGCCTCTGCATCAGCGAGCTCTGCCATGCTGCGCTCGGCTGCGCGGACGCTGGCCCGTGCCACTTGGGTGCGCGCCGCCGCTTCACTGCCGCCGGGCAGAACGAAACTGGTTAGCGGTTCTAGGTCTTCATTAAGGGCATCGATCGCTGTTTCTAGCGCGGTGACTTGGGCAGGAATGACGCGCAGCACCATTTCAGACGGGGCAAAATCACCATCATCTGATGGCGTCGCCAAATCCGCACCCAGATCAAACATATCGTTCTGAATGCGGAAGAGCGCCGACGCGTGGCCTGTACCTTTTACCGCAGCGGCGGCCACGCCTATGGCGCTATTGGCCTCATCCACCATTCCAATCGCGGCAATTCGCGCGGAATTTTTCGGCGTACGTGATCCATCGACAAGACCGGTTGAGCCATCATCGCCGGTCTTGGTGTAAATCTTATTGAGCTTGACCATATTTGCCGGCCAGCCAGATCAGCTATTGCCGCCAGCAACTGCCATGATGATTACCACCACAACAACCGCAAGCGCTTGATATTTGATCCGTGCAAACATCGCCTTGTTCTGGGCCATTTGCATTTCAGTGACCGTTTCACCGGTATTATTCTCCAAATCGACCTTGGTCGTTTGCAGAAAAGCGATGATCCCGCGGATGAGCGAGACGACAACCATCACGCAAATGATGGCGAGCACAATGATAAGGAAAGTTGTCATGGACACTATTTAGGCGCTCTCAAGCGAAATTCCAGCCGGAAAACTATGCAAGCGCAGTTGCTCGGCAAGCAACACTCCGTCCTCACCCGCTGCGCGCCGGTCAGCAAGGGAGGGCGATCCGCGCCTTTTCGCAAGCTTTTTGCCGCTCTCATCCAGCAAAAGAAGATGATGATGATAGGCTAGCTGGGGCAGGCCAAGCAAAGCTTGGAGCAACCGGTGGATATGGGTTGCAGAACGCAAATCCTCACCCCTTGTCACAAGCGTCACACCATCAGCGGCATCATCCAATGTCGCAGCCAAATGATAGCTTGCGGGCGCATCCTTACGCACCAGAACAACATCGCCAAAGCCGCGCGGATCAGCGATCGTCTCGCCTCCCATGTCATCGCTCCAAGTGATGGCGCCAGCCTGCTCCATGGCGCGCTCCAAATTGAGGCGTAGGGCAAATGGCTTAGCCATATCGACCGCCTGTCCCTTGCATGTTCCGGGGTAAATTGCACCTTCAGGACCTTGTTCGGTGGCCGCATGCTCAATCTGTGCACGCGTGCATGTGCAGGGATAAAGCAGGCCATCATCCAGCAGACGTTTTGCCGCTGTATCATAGCTTTCCAGCCGCGCGGACTGGGCGGGAACCTCTTCCCATTCGAGCCCCAACCATTCCAAATCACGGCGGAATTCATCGGCTAATTCTGGCCGGCTTCTTGCCCCATCAATATCCTCAATGCGAAGCAAAAAACGCCCATCTTGCGCCTTCGCCAAATCATGAGCGATGATCGCAGAAAACGCGTGGCCAAGGTGCAAATGGCCATTGGGGCTGGGGGCGAAGCGGGTCGTGATCATAATGCTTGCGCCACCCTAGCTGAGCCAGCGTTTCAAAGCCATAAAGCGGCTGGCTTGTGGAAAGTCAGACGTACCATCTTTGCCAGTGTGGCTGGGCGCGCCATTATGCAATGCATATCGGGAAGGAGCAGACGACACAGTGTTCAAAGCCGAATTGATGGAGCGTGCTGCGCAGTTTCGCAGCGCATCTGAAGATCACACACGCAATGTGGAAGGCTGCCCCGCGCTTGTGCTCAATGCGGATTACACCCCGCTATCCTATTATCCCTTAAGCCTATGGCCTTGGCAAACCGCTATAAAAGCAGTGTTTTTGGACAGAGTAGACATTGTCGCCAGCTATGATCGCGAGGTGCATTCGCCATCGCTCGATATGAAGATCCCCAGCGTTATCGCGCTGAGGCAATATGTGAAGCAGAACGAATTTCCGCCTTTCACTCGCTTCAACGTGTTTCTGCGCGACCGCTTCCAATGCCAATATTGCGGAACGCAATCAGCCACGGCGAGCAATTTGACATTCGATCACGTCACCCCGCGCCGATTGGGCGGAAAAACCACTTGGGAAAATATCGTCGCATCTTGCGCGCCCTGCAATATGAAAAAAGGCGGGCGAACACCCAAGCAAGCTCAGATGCATATTGGCATGCGGCCGATCCGGCCAACCAGTTGGCAACTGCAACAATATGGCAAAAAATTCCCGCCAAATTATATGCATGAGACCTGGCGCGATTGGCTCTATTGGGACATCGAATTGGAGGCTTGAGGCATAGGTCTCAGATTTAGCCTCGTTTGGCCTCTTCTGGCCTTGGCCCTCAATTCAGCCCAATTTGGATCAGCCTTCCAGCACTTTTGTCGCTGGATGATGCTTGTCCAAATGCTTTTTGATAATTCGCAGATTGCGCGTATTTGAGCGGAACATAAAGTCAGCTGCATCGCCGACAAGCGGCACAAGGCCCAGCAAGGTATCAAAGCCGACATTGCCCGCCATGCGCATCAATTTCCATTTTGGCATGCCCAAATTGCGGGCCTCCCACACGAAATATGCACCCATAACGGTGGTCACAATATCGCCGAGGATCGGCACAAGGCCAATCAAGCCATCGAGCCCAATGGGAACCTTGGTTCCGGGGATATGAAAGCTGCGTTCCAGAACGATTTCCAGCGCTTCGACACGCTTGCGGATCGAATGCGGATCATTGCCTACTGGCAATTCAAAACCCATGACACTCGGGCCATCACCTGACGAGTTCGCCGATGAGCCGCGGCCTGCGCGATCAGACGGCTCCAGCGGTGCCGGTGACAATGGACGTAAATTGGTCATGAGGACCCTCCTTTACCCCAATATGGGTATGAAACCACCAATTTCAAGAGGTTCCGAATTTTTTGACTTTTAATTCAATGCCTTAATTGGGCGATCCCGATAGAGGGAACAACGGGTGCAGCCCCCATATATTGTCCTCAAAACCGGCAACATCGCTGCGCACCAATGACCAACGGATCGGCGCGCCAAAGGGTATGAAAATCGCGGCATCCTCTAGCTCCAATTCTGCCAGCGCAAGCATTTCCGCCTTCAGCTTGGGGTTTAGCTCCTGCAAGGATTTTTCCACCAATTCATCAGCCTTTTCGGCACAAGGGCCGGGGCGAATTTCGCAGTGAAACTGGTTCAGGAACCACCGCGGCGATGCAAAAAGCGCAGTCCGGTCGAGCAGAACCAAATCGGCGGCTTTTTCATCAGAGGAAACCAATTGCGCCTCGACCCCAATTGCCTCCCAATCACGTTTTAGCTGACCAAACATTTGGTCGCTGCCCGGCCCATTTGGCATGGCGATACGGACGATTGCGGGGCCATTATTCTGGCTTTTCCAAGCATTGATCGCGCTGGCCGCAATACTGCGGCGTTGATCCAGCGGCAGGGCCGTCCACGAGGGCGCCTCTGGCACAATCGCGGTCCAAACGCCGCGCGGCACAGCCGTGTTCGATGGCAACCAGCCGCCAATATTGAACGGCGTCATCAAATCATCGCGGTCAATCGCCATCGACAAAGCTTTGCGCAAAACCGGCGTGGAAAGCACGCCTTCCTCATTGCGAACCGCCAATCCAAACACGCCTTGCGCCGCATCCAGCCGGATATTGGCGCGCGATAATGGGCCAAGATCAGACAAGGGCAAATTCGCCACTCGCCCGTTCAAAACAACATCTGCCTCGCCTTCTGAAAATGCATTCACCGCCGCAGAAGCAGGCAGAGCGCGCACGGTCACAGGCCGCACCAAACCTTCCCAATTGCGCAGAGCAGGCAGGCCGCGCGCCTCTGGCGGCAAGGTCGATAAAGCGACCTGAAGATTGCCTTCTTCCTGCGCCGAAACCATCGGACCAGCGCCGACGTCATCGCGGGTAAATCCAAGTTCAGGCTGAGCCAAAAGCCGCAAGAAATCAGGCATTGGGCTCGTCAATTGAATCTCAATCACACGGCCTGTCATCTCGCGAATATCGGTGACTTTGGCCAGATCATGACCCAGCGCAGTGGCCTCCAACTTTTGAATATTAGCGATCAAACGAGCGCGAATATCGCCTGCTTCAATCGGATCGCCAGAGGTCCAATTGGAATTGCGCAGGCGGAAAATATAGCTCAAGCCGTCATCCGTGACGATCCAGCGTTCTGCAATTGCCGGAATAATCTCACCAGTGGCGCTAAAACCGACCAAACCTTCGGCAGTGGCGGACTGCAAATATCTCGCTTGCGGAGTAAGAGTAGCGCCGCGCTGAAACGGACTACCGCTGTCACCGATTAGCACGACATTGACAGCATCATCCCCGCCGTTGTCGCTGCAACCGGCCACCAAAAATGGGGGTAGAAGAAGAAAGAGAAAGGCAAGCAGGGAACGCATCATATATGGCCATAGCAGACCGCATGCCGCCGGTCAGCGTTCAAAACTCAAGATTCACCGCAAAATCGCAACCATTTTGAAGGCACTTGAAAGCTTTTAAAGAGGCGCAGGACGCCTGAGCTCACGAAAAGCGCAAAACGCAATCAGTGCATAGGTTCGCTGGCTGGGGAACTCGATTGAGCGCTGGCTGAATTGATGAGATCGTCAAATGCGACGCCGAACCGTTCGTTTTGCACCCATGCAACGCAGCCGCGCACAGCGCCTGCCCCGCCCAGTTCTACCGTCAGCCGCGTGCCGCGCACTACGCGCGGACCACCTTCGCCCATCATGCCGGCGTCAGAAAGGTTGCGCACTTTCACATGATAACGGGCCGGATCATTCTCGAGCCAGAGGTTTGCGAACAGCAATAGGCTGTCGCGCGCAGTGCTGCGTGTTTCCACTTCAGACATGGTCACCTCTTCCTCGGCATAGCCGACAAAACTTGCTCCGCTGCTTCCATAGCGCCGGAAAACAAAGAGATAATGGGTGATTAGCTAATGAAAAGTAAACGCCTATCCCCCCTGTTCCGAAAGGGGACAGCTTTGCAAAGCGCATCAACCGGCCCGCAGGCTAATCGTCGCGGGAGATTTTCTCGCGGCGCTCATGCGCCTCTTGTGCCTCAACGGTCATGGTCGCTACTGGCCGTGCAATCAGCCGTTTTAGGCCAATCGGGTCGCCGGAAATCTCGCAATAGCCATATTCGCCTTCTTCCAGCCGCCGTAGCGAACTGTCGATTTTGGAAATCAGCTTGCGTTGACGATCACGCGTGCGCAGCTCGATGCTCCAATCGGTTTCGCTCGAGGCGCGGTCATTAAGGTCTGCATCGCGGATTGGCCCGTCTTGCAAAGATTGCAGAGTTTGATCCGATGCATCGTGAATGGACCGCTTCCATTCGAGCAGCAGCACTCTGAAATAGGCAAGCTGCTTTTCACCCATATAGGGCTCGTCATCGCTGGGAACGTAATCCTCAGGGATCGCGCTTTTCGCTTTTTCGAGATTTTCAATCTCATCATGAGATGTGGTCATGCTAACCTCTTAACCCAATCGTTAAACCGAAAAACCCTTACGTATTGAACGCAGGCGAAGCCCCTTTTGAGGTCTGCCTAACGGGTTCCTTTTGCGCGCCTATAGGCAGGCCTTACCGCGGGCACAAGGCGCGATACGATCTTAGGGATAAACAGCATGGGGAAATCCCATATTCGGTCGCATTTCATACGTTTGAAACTGTAAAAGTTGATAAATGTTGCGCCGCGTTAACCATTTGTTGACCCTGTTCTGGCGAATTGGGTCTCAGCAACCCGGCACTGGTCCGGTGTCTGCACAAAACGGGGCTTAGAAGACCAATGGTAATGAACAATATTGATACAGCATCAGCGACCGAGCTGACGGATAACCCAGCCGATTTGATGGTTGCAAAATATCTAGCAGCTGGCGCAGCGGGCGACATTAACGCTCTGTTTGAACTGGGCGTTATGTATTCGACCGGCAGCCACGGCGTGGCGAGCGATCTGATCGAAGCGCACAAATGGTTCAATCTGGCTGCATCCAAGGGCCATGAAGAAGCTGGCTGGTGCCGCGCTGATATCTCTGATGAGATGACGGCTCGCGAGATCGCCGAAGCACAGCGTCAGGCCCGCGAATGGCTGGCCGCAGGTCGCCGTAAAGCCGCCTAAACCTTTTTGAACGGCCTGCGCTGATCCAGATAATTCTGATCAGACGCGATGCCTTGCGCCTCGCGCTTCAGGAAATCTGCGATTGCTTCGCGGAAACTGGGGTTGGCGATCCAATGCGCAGACCAAGTTTTTACCGGTTCATAGCCGCGCGCAAGCTTATGCCCCCCTTGCGCGCCCGCCTCGACCCGCTTCAATCCGCGTTCGATCGCGATATCGATGGCTTGGTAATAGCACAGTTCAAAATGGAGGAATTTCTTCTCCACCGTGCATCCCCAATAACGGCCGTAAATCGCCTCGGGCCCCACGAAATTGAGCGCGCCTGCGATCGGCCGGCCATCCATCATCGCCAGTGTCATCACCAGACGCTCGCCCATTCGCTCTGACAGCAGCGTAAAGGCCTCGCGCGTTAAATAGGGCGTGCCCCATTTGCGTGCGCCGGTATCTTGATAGAACACCCAAAACGCGTCCCAGTGATGTTCTTTGATGTCATCACCCGACAGGCGCACTATCTCCACGCCTTCTTGAGCGGCGCGCCGCTCTTTGCGCAAATCCTTGCGTTTGCGTGATGCAAGAGCGTCCAGAAAGCCTTCAAAACAATCATAATCACGGTTCGTCCAATGGAACTGCAAATCGCTGCGGATGAGCCAGTCTGCGTCTTTGAACAGCGGCAATTGCGCCTCATCAATGAAAGTCGCATGGGCAGATGACAGCCCATTTTGCTCGCAGACCATTTCGGCCCCTTTGAGCAAGAACGGCGCGAGCGACGGATCGCTTAACAGCAGGCGAGGCCCGGTCGCAGGCGTGAAGGGCGCAGCGATCTGCATCTTGGGGTAATAGCTGCCGCCTGCTCTGTGCAATGCGTCTGCCCAAGCATGGTCGAAGACATATTCACCCTGGCTATGTCCCTTGGCATAGCTCGGCATGGCGCCGAGCAATTTGCCATCTGCATCGGTCACAGCAATTGGCACAGGATCCCAGCCAGTGCCTTCTCCAACGCTGCCGGAATCCTCCAAAGCGGTAAGGAATTCATGACAGACAAAGGGATTGTCAGCGCCCGCCAGCGCATTCCACTCTGCCGCTTCAAAACTGCCCACATTGGGAGCCAGCCGGACGGTTACGCCATCCTCAGGCGCATCATCAGGCGCGCTATTCTCCCCAGATGGAGGCGTTTCACTCATGCGGTTCCAAGAGCAATGATCGCGTCGACCTCGACCGCGGCGGCGAGCGGCAAAGCAGGCACGCCAACGGCTGCGCGGGCATGTACGCCCTTCTCGCCAAACACGTCTTGCATCAAGTCAGAGGCACCATTCGCAACCTTTGGCTGATCGGTATATTCCGGTGTGCAGCAAACAAATGCGCCCAACTTTACCACGCGTTTAACATCGTTCAGATCAATCCCTGCGCTTTTCAATTGCGCCAAGATCATCAGCCCGCATGCACGCGCGGCCGCTTGGCCATCTTCCAGCGACACGTCATTACCCAAACGTCCAGTGACAAGATCGCCATCAACAAATGGCAATTGGCCAGAGACATAGGCAAGTCCGCCCTCGATCACCACCGGCGTATAGCTGGCGACAGGAGCAGCGGCGGCGGGCAAAACTATGCCCAATTCGTTCAAACGGCTTTCAATGCTCATGCTGCACTTCCTTCCAATTCATTCATTAGCCACGGCAAAGCCTCGGCCCAATTATCAATTCTGGCATCGGCGTGACCGGCTTTATGCGCGCAAGTGATATGCGGGGAAATCATCGGTTCGCCGCACAAATGCAAACGCGAGATATGCGGCACGGTTTCCAATGCGGAATGGTGATGCTGCGCCAAATCATCGATGAAAATCGCTTTGCTGGGATTATACTCGGCCAGAATTTTCTCCAGCGCCGGCCCCTTTGGCCCCTGATTGGTGAAGACCCGCGCATTGATCCCGTGGCCCGCCAATTGCTCGCCCCGGCTGCCCTGATGCTTATCCTCAAGATTGGTCAGAATGACGACATCGGCATGATCGGCCAAAGCATTAATCCCCTCAACCGCCCCGGTAATGGGCGTTTGGCGGTGCATTTCATCATCGAAGAAACGGCGCAGAAACAACCACATATCCTTAGGTTCAACCAATTCGCCGGTTTCTTGCCAAGTCAGCGCATTGGCAAAATCATTGCCCTTGAGCTTGAAATTGACGCCTTCGCCTTCCTCAAGCCACTCTTTAAACGGGGTGACCATATACAAAAGAACTTCATCACAATCAGAGATGATCAGGGGTTTACTCATAGAAATTTGCTCATTGTTTCAATTCTTCCATTGCGGCGATCAATTCCTCTGGCGCGACAGCCAAAGCCTCTGCCGCCCGCAGCAAATCGGGTTCGTAACCTGCCAGAAATTCCAGCACTGCGGCTTGGATCGCTTTGGTTCCCACTGCGGCCCTTAGGGTGTCTGGGTCAAGTCCGGTCAATGACATAAAGCGCTGTGCGCGGTCGTCATCCTCCAGCAGCCAGCCGAGTGCCGCCAAGGATAAGACCGCCGCCTCTGGACGCGCAGCTTGATCATTCTCTGGGCTTGAGCCTATGGCGGACATATTCAACGAGCCTTTCAAAACCAATGGAGTAAATGGCGCAGTGGCAAAGAGGATCATGGTTGTCGAGGACAACGATCTCAATCGGAAATTGTTTTGCGATGTGCTGCGCGCCAATGGCTTTGAAACATTGGGCATTGCGGACGGTGATGTCGCACTGGATGGCGCACGCGAATTTGCGCCTGATCTCATCATTATGGATATTCAGCTGCCGGGTATCTCCGGCTTTGACCTGATCGTTGCCGCCAAAGCAGACGCCGCTCTGGCCGCAATCCCAATTCTGGCGGTGACAGCCTATGCAGGCAAAGGGGATGAAGAGAGCATTCGCGATGCAGGGGCTGCGGGCTATTTGTCTAAGCCGGTATCGATCATGCCATTTATGGCTGCGGTGAAAGAATTGTTGCCAACCCAGACAGCTACTTAGCCTAAAGCGCGATAAGCCCGAAAGTCTCGCCAAGATAGATGATCATTGTGGCAAACAGCCCGATCACGAAAATCTGATAGGCAATCCCAAGGAAGCGGTACTTGCGCCGCTGAAGCACTTTGCCGTTCTGGTAAATATCATGCAGCATCGTGCGAAAAACTGTCTCATCGGCCTGCAATTCGGAAAGAATATCCTCTGTCCATTGCGCCTCATCCAAATGCGCGAAATGGCCAAAGAACAAGCGGTTGGGAGGGCCAGTGGGAGCTGCGGATTGTCCCACTGACGGGATCACCGCGATCACCGCACATAGCGAGCTGACAAAAGCCGTGAACGCCAGCACCAATATGGCCAAGCTTGCCTCGCCCACCAAAGCGCGGCTAACCGTCAGTGAGAAAACAAGGAAAGTCGCGCCCATCAGGATCGACGCCTTTTGATCGGCCATTTGCGACAAGGTCAGCGTGTTCAATTGCGCTGTACGCACCAAATGGATCGCATGGGCGGAATAGGCGGGCACGCCATCATCTGTGGCCGGTTTGGTTTTTATATCGCTCATCGTCCTATCAGCCCCATCCCGCCTCTTGCACTCAAACCAATTGTGCCAGCGCACTGCATAGTTGACAAGCAAAGGCGCAAACCGCTTTGCGCTTGAGCCAAAGGCGCTGTAAGGCAGCATCCAAATTCAACGAAAGAGAATTCTCCTATGGATCGTGCATCAATCGACGAAACCATCCGTAACTTAATCGAGCCCTTCAATAAAAAGGGTGTTGCGATCACTGACGCTGTGACCTTCGCCAATGATTTGGAGTTCGACAGTCTGACAGTTATGGATTTTGTCGCAGCAATTGAGGACGAGTTTGACATTATTATCAGTATGAATCAGCAGGCTGAGATTGAAAACTTTGGCCAGTTGATCGACGCCGTTTTGAAAATCCAAAGCGCGTAAATAGGCCTTTTGCGGGAGCAAGCATGAACGAGGTTACCTCTGCCGAAACCGGCGATCTCTTTTCCAAATTCGATGATCTGATCAATACGCGTGAGACTTTGCTCTCTAGCGGCATCGAAGACCCGTATAATCTGGTGATGGAAAAGGTTCTCTCGCCGACCCGCGCAGTTTGCAACGGGCGCGACACGATCCTGCTCGGAACCTATAATTATATGGGCATGACATTCGATCCCGATGTGATCGAGGCGGGCAAGGATGCTCTGGACAAATTCGGCTCTGGCACCACCGGCAGCCGCGTTTTAAACGGCACCTACCAAGGCCATAAGGATTGCGAAGACGCACTGATAGAGTTTTACGGCATGGATCATGCAATGGTCTTTGCAACAGGCTATCAGGCCAATTTGGGGATCATTTCCACCATCGCTGGCAAGGGCGATTATGTCGTCCTCGACATCGATAGCCACGCCTCCATCTGGGATGGATGCGCGATGGGCAATGCGGAAATTGTGCCGTTCAAACACAATGACGTCGAGGCGATGGAAAAGCGCCTGAAACGCATTCCTGAAGGCGCAAAAACGCTTGTGGTTCTCGAAGGCGTTTACTCAATGTTGGGCGATGTCGCTCCGCTAAAAGAAATGGTCCGCATCGCCAAGGAACATGGCGCAATGGTGCTGGTCGACGAAGCGCATTCCATGGGCTTTATAGGCGAGAACGGCCGCGGTGTTTGTGAAGAGCAAGGCGTGATGGATGATTGCGATTTCATCATTGGCACCTTCTCCAAAAGCGTCGGCACAGTCGGCGGATTTTGCGTTTCGAACCATCCAAAATTTGAGATTATGCGGCTGGTGTGCCGCCCTTATGTTTTCACCGCCAGCCTGCCGCCCAGCGTTGTGGCGACCGCTGCGACTTCTATTCGCAAGCTTCAGCACGGCTCCAATAAACGCGCGCATTTGTGGGAGAACTCAAAGCGTCTCCACTCTGGCCTATTGGATCTCGGTTTTAGCCTCGGCACCGAAACGCCCCAATCGGCGATCGTGGCCGTGATCATGCCTGATCTGACACAAGGCGCGATGATGTGGGAGGCGCTTTTGAAAGAGGGCCTTTACGTCAATTTGGCCCGCCCACCGGCAACCCCTGCGAATATGACTTTATTGCGCTGTTCATTATGCGCCGAGCATTCCGCCGAAGAAGTGGAAACGATCCTCGGCATGTTCGAACGTGCCGGTAAAAAGATAGGGATTATTTAGGATCGCGCGGTTTAGCCCCGCACCTCAGTGACATTATCGCAAGGGCCGGTTTTCCCTGCCTCTTCATCGCCGCCAGCCAACTGCGTGAAGGCGATAAAGCCACCAACAACCAGCACAACAAATACGCTGGTTACCAGACCAAGATATTTGTCGATGATCGCTTTGATCGGCGCGCCGAACAGTTGGAATAGCACGCCGACCGCCATGAAAATCAGCGCTCGGCCCGCGATGGCGGCGAGCGTGAATGTCAGCAGGTTCATCTCGATAAAGCCAGCGGTGATCGTCATCAGTTTGAACGGTACCGGTGTGCCTGCTGCGAAGAACACCGCCAATGCCCCCTGCTCGCGAATATAACAGGCGGCGACTGGGAAGCTCTCTGTCAGGCCAAGCGCGCCAATGACCCAGGCACCGACCGCTTCATAGAGGAAATAGCCGATCGCATAACCAAACAATCCGCCGAGCACCGATGAAACAGTGGCGACAAGCGCAAAGCGGATCGCCTTTTTCGGCTCTGCCAGACACATCAGGCCGAGCAGCGGATGCGGCGGGATCGGGAAAAAGCTCGATTCGATGAAACAGAAGAAGGCGAGCCACCACACCGCTTTAGGGTGGGCCGCCTTATCCATTGTCCAGTCATACAGACCGCGCAGCAATTTCATCATTTGGGTGAGCTTTCCTAAATGGTTCGCACAAAAGCATTTTTCTAGCGCTTAGCTGTGCGTCACCCTCGGCGCAAGTTAGAATAATTAACCTATATGGCACTTTTATATTGACATTGTCACGCTCTTTGGTTAGAGCAATGAAACATCGCGATAGAGTGATTCGCTTCCATACATAAAACCCTTGGGGGGTCTGGCTTTCACTTCAAGTGAACACCCCCTTCGCGTTTGGATTCTCAACGCAATATATTGGAACAAGCGGATGACACAGCAAACACGCTCACGCACTGCGGGAGCCGGCAAAGGTCGCCGCGTTAACACGCGGTGGCGGGACCATTTCTTAGAAAATCTGGCACAGACCAGCAACGTCACAAAATCAGCAGAGGCCGCGGGTGTAACCGCCAGCGCAGCCTATAAAGCACGCACCAATGAGCCCGACTTTGCTCGGCGGTGGCAGGCGGCTTTGCGCGAAGGCTATACCCACCTTGAAATGGAAGTGCTTCGGCGCCTTCGTGAAGGAGAGCAAAAGACCAATGACGGCGAAAAATACGACTTCGCCAATGCAATCCGGCTGCTTTCGGCCCACCGCGATAATGCGGCCAAAGCGCACGCTGAACAGCGCAATGTAAGCGCCGGCGAAGTCCGCGCATCAATCGACCGCAAGGTGGAGGAAATCCGCCTGAAGGTCATGGAGGAAAAGGCCAAAGACGACCGTGGGCGCTGAACGCTTTGACTGGCTAGCGCAGGCCAGTCCGCAAATACGCAAAAGCCTTGCTGAATGTCTCACAGAAACAGAACGCGCTGAATTTGCTTATCACTGGCCCTTTTGGGCACGTGATGCGCAGCTAGCACCAGCGGGCGATTGGCGCATCTGGCTGGTGATGGCTGGACGCGGCTTTGGAAAGACACGCAGCGGGTCTGAATGGGTCCGCATGATCGCAGAAAGTGATCCCGAAGCCCGGATCGCCTTGGTCTCCTCTTCCTTGGGGGAAGCGCGCGCAGTTATGCTCGAAGGCGAGAGCGGTATCTTGGCATGTTCCCCGCCTGAACGCCGCCCTGTGTTTGAGGCAAGCCGGCGCAGGTTAGAATGGCCCAATGGCGCGCAAGCCATGATGTATTCTGCCGCAGAAGCAGAAAGCCTGCGCGGACCACAGCATAGCCATGCCTGCGGGTCAGGCTCAGAAAGAATTCTTCTTTAATGAAGCCCAGTACTTGATCGACGCAATGCTTCATCTGGCTGTCGAGGGCGTTTCTCAAATGCCACCATCCAATCCTGAAAACGGGCTATGTTGGATCGTTGATCTTAACCCGCAAGGTGATTGGATAGGCCAAGCCAATTCAATCGCTCTTCGAATGTCAGACGGATGGAAATTCCTTCCTCAGTGCAGCGGAATGTCAGCTTTTGATAAAAGTTCCGGACAAAGGTTCTTCTTTGACGGAACATGGAATGCGGCAAGTGAACCAGCCCTTCCCCAGGGAGGCAACACGATTGATTCGGAAGCCCGCGTTGCGATCGGAGCTTTAATCGAAGCCGTACGCCACCTCGGTGCATTCCCCAGGAATTGAAAGGGGTGCAGCCAACCCTAAGATCATAGATCTAGCGGGTAAAAGCATGTTATCTCGCTGTTTATTCGAAAAATTCGAAAAATAGCGACTTAATTGCCACAGTATATAGAGATTGCCCGCTTGCCACCCTGCGACTGAATAGTTAGACAGCCAAAATGTAATTTCAGTCCGCTAGAAGGGGAATATAAAATGCGTAAACTCGTCATAGGAATGGCGATGGCTTCGACGGCACTCACAACGCCAGCTCTTGCACGCGACAACGAGTGGTATGTCGGTGTTGAAGCTGGTCCAATGCTGGTCGAAGACATTAGTCTAGACGTAAACGATGTGTCGAATGATGCACAGGTCGATCATGACCGCGGTTATGATATTGGCGGTGTCGTAGGTCACGATTTCGGAGCTTTTCGTTTGGAAGCCGAAACCGCTTATAAGTCAGCGAATCTGGATCAGGCATCTGCCGGTTCAGAAGGTTTGGCAGCGCTAACTGGCCTGCGCACAAGTGCGACAAATGCTCCCGCGCAAGGCGATACGAGCGTATTGAGCTTCATGGTTAACGGCCTGTTCGACTTTGGTGATGACGATGGCCTTCAAGCCTTCGTTGGTGCAGGTCTTGGTGTCGCCCGCGTTGACCTTCAAGGAACCGTCAATACTGGCGGTCCAGGGGCGTTTGACGACTCTGACACAGGCCTTGCATGGCAGCTACTTGGCGGCGTTCGCGCTCCAATAAGCGACAGCTTCGACATTGGTTTGAAATATCGCTATTTCAATGCACCAAATGTTGAAATCGTGGACCCACAAGGCGTAGGTCTTGGGGCTGATCTGTCTTCGCACTCGATCCTTGGTTCGATCATTTACAACTTCGGCGGCGAAGCACCTCCACCACCTCCACCACCTCCGCCACCTCCGCCACCAGCGGCAGTGTGTAACACAGGCCCTTACATCGTGTTCTTCGACTGGGATCAGTCGGACATTACTCCAGAAGCAGCTACGATTCTGGACAACGCTGTAAGTGCATATGCTGATTGCGGCATGGCGACAGTAATGCTTGCTGGTCACGCTGACCGTTCAGGTTCGGCTACTTACAACGTGGGCTTGTCCCAGCGTCGTAACACCGCTGTTCGCGGTTATCTTGGCGGCCGCGGCATACCTGATGGCCGGATCGCTAGCGAAGCGTTTGGTGAATCGCAGAACCGTGTTCCTACCGGAGACGGTGTACGCGAACTTCAAAACCGTCGCGTGGAAGTGACTTACGGCCCGGGTTCGGGTATGTAAGCTTCGCTTTGAACGAATTTTAGAAGGGGTCGGAGCAATCCGGCCCCTTTTGTTTTGTCTGGTGTCTATCAAGAAGGGAAAACCCGTTGAAGTTTCACATTATTTTTGGGGCACTCACCGTATTCAGCCTTGCCGGTTGTACGCCTGCTTATGATGAGGATGACCAAGCAGCATCTGCTAAGGCTGTTGCAGAGCCAATTGCAACGGGACCAATTGTTGATGCTAATGGCAGCAGTGTAGGCCTCGCATCCATTGTCGAGCTTGACGGAATATTGGCACTCAACGTTTCACTTTCCAGCATGCCAGCTGGAGAAAAGGCGCTCCATCTGCATACCACAGGCGCGTGTGATGGGCCTGACTTCAAGAGCGCTGGGGGCCATTTGAACCCTAACTCAGTCTCACATGGGAAAATGAGCGAAACCGGCCCGCATATGGGCGACTTTCCAAATATCACCATCGCTGAAGATGGATTGACTGAACTTTCATTTCCTATCGATGGCAACTCCAATGACATTCTGAAACACATCTTTGACAAGGATGGAACAGCAGTGATGATACATGCAGGTCCAGATGACTATGCATCCGATCCCGCAGGAGCCGCTGGTCCACGCATTGCATGCGGAATTTTATCTAAAGTCTAGCAATCAAACTTGTCTTGCGATGCGATTGCTAGCGGCATTTTGCTGCTCCACCACTGTGGCATTGGCCTCTGGGACAGGTTGAATGGCCTGTCATAAAAGCCCTCAACACCAAGCCGACTTAGGTGCTCGCTAACAAAAACTTGTTGTGACGATGCCGTGGTCCTTGGCAGCACAAACGCCTAGCTGGTTGCTGGTTGGTTTCTGTCATAACTTCACCGTTAGGTGCTGACATAATGCACACCTCTTCCATGCGGCCCATTAGGATGAGTAACGCGTACCATCCACCAGTCCAGCTTCAGCAAAACCCTTTTGCCGCAATCGGCAGGAATCGCATTCGCCGCAAGCCAATCCATCTTGCGTGGGATCATAACAAGACCAACTCCAAGCTGGATCGAGCCCCAAACGGTGACATTCGATTGCAATTTCAGCTTTTGACATGTGTTGCAATGGCGCATGGATGGTGAAT
>CALFEA010000286.1 GCA_937950385.1 uncultured Altererythrobacter sp.
TATCTGTCATCAGTCGAACACAATCACGCTGCGGGCCGAATTACCAGCGCGCATTTTGTCAAAACCGGCATTAATATCATCGAGCGCAATGCGCTCTGCGATAATTGTGTCGAGATCGAGCAGCCCGCGCATGTAGAAATCAACGAGGCGAGGCAGGTCAACGGGGACGTGGTTCTCGCCCATAATTGCCCCTTGGAGTTTTTTGCCAGAAAGCAAATCCATCGCACCGAGGCCGACTTTGCAATCAAGCGGCATCATGCCAAGGATAATCGCTGTGCCGCCGCGCCGCAGGGACGCCACCGCCAAATCAGCAGAGGCCTGCCGTCCCACCGCTTCAATCGCATAATGCGCGCCGCCGCCGGTTAGCTTGAGAATTTGCTTGGCCGCATCATCGGCCATTGCATCAATGGTGTGGGTCGCGCCCAATACGGTCGCAAGCTCGCGCTTTTCCGGCAGAGGGTCCGCCGCGATCACCATGCCAGCGCCGGCGATTTTCGCGGCATTAATCGCTGCAAGGCCAACACCGCCGCAGCCGACAACGACCACGGTTTCGCCCGGCGTCACATTGGCTGCATTGAAGATTGTGCCAGCGCCAGTCGTCACCGCGCAGCCAATCACAGCGGCACGGTCCAGCGGCATGTCTTTGTCGATAGAGACGCAGGCATTTTCATGGATCAGCATCTGCTCAGAAAAGGCCGATAGGTTGAGCATTTGATTGACCGTTTGGCCGCCATCACGGGTGATGCGCGTGGCATCATCCTTGCCGCGCCGGGTTGCCCCGCCAAGGCACAGTGCCAGACGGCCCGTTACGCAAAATTCGCATTGCCCGCAAAAAGCAGAGAGACAAGACACGACGTGATCGCCAACCGAAACTGAGCGCACTTCGCTGCCTACGGCGCGCACGACCCCTGCTGCTTCATGGCCGGGAATGGCTGGAAGCGGGTGAGGATAATGCCCGTCGATAAAGTGCAGATCGGAGTGGCAAAGCCCGCAAGCCTTGGTGTCGATCAGCACTTCATGCGGGGCTGGATCGGCGAGTTCAACGTCGCCAATTACCAAGCCTTCGCCCGGGGTTTCGAGAATGGCTGCTTTGGTCATGCTCTTGTCTTTCTTCCTCTTTTTGCGTCTTTGGGCCTGGCTTAGCGTGAAACGCCAATGTCGCCGGAGCTCATGCTGTCACCGGTCAATGTTGGCGCATTGCCGCCGCGAAGCGCATTGGCGGTTGGGCCAGCTTCGGGCATATGCTTGGCCAGTTCCATCCGGGCGATAGAGCGTGCGTGCACTTCATCGGGGCCATCGGCCAGACGCAATGTGCGTTGATGTGCATAGGCCGATGCCAGACCGTAATCCTCTGACACGCCGCCGCCGCCATGGGCTTGGATCGCATCGTCAATGATCCGCAGGGCCATATTCGGCGCTTGCACCTTGATCATGGCGATTTCTTGCTTGGCGGATTTATTGCCAACCTTATCCATCATATCGGCCGCTTTGAGGCAAAGCAGACGGGTCATGTCGATATCGATACGGGCGCGCGCAACGCGTTCTTCCCAAACCGAATGCTTGTAGATCGGCTTGCCGAAAGCTTCGCGTTCTTGGATGCGTTTGCACATTTTGTGCAGCGCTTCTTCGGCGACGCCAATGGTGCGCATGCAGTGGTGGATGCGGCCAGGCCCGAGGCGCCCTTGAGCGATTTCGAAACCGCGTCCTTCGCCCAGCAATACGTTTTCAACCGGCACGCGCACGTCCTTCATTTCCACTTCCATATGGCCGTGGGGCGCATCGTCATAACCAAAGACCGGCAAGTGGCGGAGGATATTCACGCCGGGGCTGTCGATCGGCATAAGCACTTGGCTTTGCTGAGCGTGGCGTTTGGCATCAGGGTTGGTTTTGCCCATAACAATCGCGATTTTACAGCGCGGATCGCCGAGGCCCGACGACCACCATTTGCGGCCATTGATGACATATTCATCGCCATCACGGTCAATGCGGGTTTCAATATTGGTCGCATCAGAGCTGGCCGTGTTTGGCTCTGTCATCAAGAAAGCAGAGCGGATTTCGCCATTCATCAATGGGGCGAGCCATTGATCCTTGTGAGCGCGCGTGCCGTAACGGTGGAACACTTCCATATTGCCCGTGTCAGGCGCAGAGCAGTTGAACACTTCGGAGGCCCAGCCAACGCGGCCCATTTCTTCGGCGCACATGGCATATTCGAGATTGGTGAGGCCGGGGCCTTCAAACTCAAACGTCTCTTCAACATGGTGATGGCCGTCATTGCGCGGCGGCATGAACAGGTTCCAAAGACCCGCTTCCTTTGCGATCTTCTTTTTATCTTCGATAATTTGGATCACTTTCCAGCGATCACCCTCGGCGTCCTGCGCTTTATAAACGTCCATATTGGGGCGCACATGTTCCTCAATGAAATCGCGGATACGGCCGGACCAATAGGTCTGACGTTCGGTGGGTTCAAAATCCATGGAAATTGTGTCCTTTTAAATTGCGTACGAATGATTCTGTTAATGTGACCGTGGCAGAGCGCTGGCTGCGCGCCAACCTCTCAATTTTGGTTTGTTAGCTTGCATCGCCTTTCGGGCTGGATGCCGTGGGGGAAGCTGGAACCGTTGCGGATACCTTGGCAACGCGCG
>CALFEA010000287.1 GCA_937950385.1 uncultured Altererythrobacter sp.
CTCGTTCGATAACTTTGTTTTCGTTGCTATTTTGGGCGCATATTGCAGCCGGTCTGGTCACAGATATATATTTTTGGGACGACACACTGTTTGAAATTCTGGATGGCGAAGCAGCGGGGCCTCAGGACGCATTTTGGGCGCAGGTGCTGCTTGCTGGCGGCCTTGCGGTTGTTTATGCAATTCTGATCCTGTCATGGTTCTTTGTCGCTGAAAAGCGGAGCCGCATCGCCAGATGGTTTTATGTCCTTCTAGTTGGCCTTCTGGCTCTTGGTACGGTCTCGGGTATCGAAGAATATGCCACAGACGAGGCGATTATGTACGGCTTGAGTGCCATGCTCTTTGTGGCCTCAGCCTGCTTCCTCTTCACTCCAGAGGCGCGGCATTGGTTCGCGGGCAAAATGCAAATCGACCCGAGCGTGTTTGAATGAGGCGGTGCGCATTATGAGATTGGCGAAAGGTCCGCGCCCTTGGACAATATGGGTGTTTGCAGCTGCGTTTTTGGGCGCTGCCCTGCTTAATTTTGTCAGTCAAATTTCAAACTTAGAAACCGTGCAAAAAGTGTATGAGCTGCAAATGCCTTGGGAGGGGTGGAGCCGCGATTGGACGATTGTGGCAGTGTCAGCGCGGCTATCGATTGCCTTGATACCCATAGCGCTGATCGTGTTCTCTGCTGTCCGCTTCGCGCGTTGGTTGGTCACTGCGCTGGCGGCATTCAATCTGCTGGAACTTGCGCAAAAGATCGTGACATGGATGTCGGTTGAGGGGGTTAGTCTGCAATATTTGGCAGAGCCTGCACTCATCGTAATCGCAGGGCTTTGGCTTTGGTCGCCCAGCGCAGACCGCTATTTCGCGCAAAAGGAGCCCGTTGATGCCAACATATTTGAATAAAGCTTTGATTGGCGCCGCCGCCGCTTCAATGATCGCAGCAACTCCCGGCATAGCGTCTGCGCAGTCCTACCAATGCCGGATGCCGCAAAATCTTTCCGTGCCCAAGGTGCGGCAAGATGCGCGCCCGCGTCAAATGCCAGTGACAGGCTACACAATGGCGCTCAGCTGGTCGCCGGAATTTTGCAAACAGCGAGAAGGCCAGCGCGGTCACCGCACGCAATGCTCAGGCAAGAACGGGCGATTTGGCCTAATCGTCCACGGGCTTTGGCCAGAAGGCCGCGCGAAAGGCCGCCGCAGCTGGCCGCAATTTTGCCCTACGCGCTTCACACTCACCCCAGCAGAAATGCGCCGCAATTTGTGCATGATGCCCTCCGCTCGGCTCGTTGCGCGGCAATGGGTCAAACACGGCAGCTGCACAGGCAAGCCGCCTGCGACCTATTTCAAAGTAACGCGGATATTGTGGAATGGGCTGCGCATTCCTGATTATGACCGCCTGTCGCGGCGCGATGACCTGACCGCTGGCGATATCAGAGACGCGCTCGCCGATGCCAATGACGGGTGGGAGCGCCAGCATATTGGCGTAAAGCTTAATTCCAAAGGCTGGCTGCAAGAATTGCGCCTCTGCTATGATAAGCGCTTCCGTTCAATTGCGTGTGACAGCGCGCGTTTTGGCAGCGCGGATGGCGATGCGGCAAAAATTTGGCGAGGATTATAGGCGGCCGCCTGCAATGTGCCGCCCAAGACGTGCTTTCCAAACTGATAACGGCGCACTTACCCGAACTTAATGGGTTGAGCTTATTGGACTTAAAGCGGTTCACAGGCGAATTCGCAAAAGCCCCGGGAAGCCCTTTTTGTCCAAGCTCAATGCCAAAACTGCCCTTGCGGTACAGGATATCTACAGGCCGATCTTTAGCGGGTATTTCGCGATCGTTGCGGCCTATTATATCTTCATGTCCGTCTCGCATTTTTGGTATTTTGAAGGTGCTGAATTGCTGGTGATGGGCGGCGTTGCTGTTTTGGCGGCAATCACCAGCCTCACTTCATTTATTCAGCTACGCAATCCGATGGAAGCCACGCAGGTTGAGCGCAGGCAATTGGCCGTCAACCTGTTGATGATTGCCAATGTTGTGGTCGCGCTCAATCTTGGATTTGAGCCACAAAAAATGACCTATTTCATCATAATGGTGATGATATTTGCATTGGCGAGTGTGAATTTTCGGCAATCATTGTTCTCGATTGTGGTGGCCAGCATTGCTCTAATGACTTTTGCCGGGCGTTTGGAAAAAGCGGCTTTCGATGGTTATGTGTTTCTCGTGATTGCCGCAGCAATGGCTTCGCTTTCGATCACCTATTTCCTGCGCAAGTCAATCATTCGGATTGCCAATGCGCGCCTTGATGCGATCGACCAATTGGAAGAAGTGAAAGTCGTCAGCGAAACGCTGCGCGAACGCTCTTTGTCCGACAGCCTTACCGCCTTGCCCAATCGCCGCGCGTTTTTCGAACGTTTGCGAGAATTGAAGGCTCAAGCCGCTCAAGACCCGATCCAGAATGATGCCGTTTGGCTTGTGTTGATTGATCTGGATGGGTTCAAATCTGTCAATGATATTCACGGCCATCTGGTCGGCGATCTGCTGCTTCAGGCCGTGTCGGGGCGCCTCAATTCGACCAAGATAGAAGGCGCGCATGTTAGCCGTATGGGCGGGGATGAATTCAATGTGATTGTGAGCGGTGGTCAGTCACAAGATGACATTGCGCAGTGGTGCAATGATCTGCTCAAGAAATTGGCTGAGCCCTATTCGATTGAAGGGCGTTCTGTGCGCATTTCCGGTTCAATCGGCTGCAAGCAAATCGACCTTGAATTGGATATGCGTTCGCAAATCAATCAGGCTGATTTTGCGCTAATGACAGCCAAGGGCCAAGGCAAAAACCGCGCTGTGATGTTCAATCGAGAGCATGCCAAGCAGGCCGAGGAACGCTATGCGATTGAGGAAGCTTTGCGCTCTGCCAATTTGGCCGCAGAGATAGAACTGGTGTTTCAACCGCAGGTCGATTTGGAGCGCGGCGTCATTGTAAGGGCAGAGGCGTTGGCGCGTTGGTCGAGCCCTCAGATCGGCACGATCCAACCTGGCAAATTCATTCAGATCGCCGAAGATAGCGGGCTAATAGGCGGGATCACTTTGATGGTGGTTGAAAAGGCCTTTGCCGAGCTGCAATCATGGGAAAAACCGATCCCAATTTCGATCAACCTATCCAGCCATGATTTGATCAGCGACATGATCATCGATGCCATTATTGACCAATCCACCGCGCTGAAAATCGACCCAGCTATGGTTGAATTTGAAGTCACCGAAACGGCGATGATGACCGATTTTGAGAAGGCGACAAAGAACCTCGACCGGTTGGCGGGTGCAGGCTTTGCGATTGCTTTGGATGATTTTGGGACGGGGTATTCCAACTTCAATTACTTGCGCACTTTGCCCATTGGAAAGCTGAAAGTGGACCGATCTTTCATGGACAACCCAGGCGATCCAATGACGGAAAAAGTCCTGTTCTCGCTGGCAGGAATGGCGCGGACTTTGGGCGTGCATTGCTTGCTCGAAGGGATTGAGGATGAGGTTGATTTGCTCATGGCAAAACGCGTCGGCGCAGATGCGGTGCAGGGCTATTTGTTCGGTGCGCCCATGACATCTGCTGATTTGCATGATGCGGTAATTGGCTTTTCTGGCTCTCAGGCCGAAGGGCAAAAAGCGGCTGGTTAAGGCTGGTGCATCGACGCGATTGCCCGTCTTTTTCGCAAAAGCTCTAGAGGTTGTTTCGCGTTTTCGACTATGGAGGGGGCAATGTCTGCTCAGCCGCCTTTTGAAAACCGTGATCAAACCCATCCAATTGGGCGGGTTTCCACTGTCCCAAGCGCTGATTTGCCGGCACCAAAAGTAGGCGTAATTTACAACCCGCGCAGCCACCGCAATCGCGGGCAAGACCTCGATAGCAACCCGGCCCCTCATGTGTTCATCTCCCAGCCCGGCGATCGTTCTCAATTGAGCGAAGCATTGGAGCGTTTTGTGGCGCGCGGCATTGATCTGCTCGTTATCAATGGCGGCGATGGCACGGTGCGCGATGTGTTGACCGCGGGCGGCGGTGTGTTTGGCGATAAATGGCCAGTGATCGCTGTGCTTCCCAAGGGCAAAACCAATGCGCTCACTGTTGATTTGGGCGCGCCAAAAGACTGGTCGCTGCAGGGCGCAATTGATGCCTATTTGGCCGGAGGCAGAATGGCGCGCAGCCCTTTGATTGTTGAACCCATTGGCGCGACCGGCGGGAAAAGCCATTTGGGCTTTATCCTTGGCGCAGGGGTTTTCACCATGGCGATCAGCGCCGGACAAGATGCGCACCGGCTGGGCGCGTTTAACGGCCTTGCCGTGGGCGTCACGACCGTTTGGAGCATGCTGCAATCGCTGTTTGGCGGGCGCACGAACAAATGGCGGCGCGGCTTGGTTATGGATTTGAAGCTTGATGAAGACCGCAAAGCTTTGCCGCATAGCGGCCTTGGCGAGACAGATCGGCGCGTGGTTTTGTTTGCTTCGACATTGGAGAAATTCCCTGCAGGGATTCAACCCTTTGGCGATGTGCAGGGCGATTTGAAAATGGTTGTACTCGACCAGATTAAGCGCCGCAGCCTGCTGCGATTGCCGCTCAATATGATGGGCAGGGATATGAGCAATTTGGCTCAACGCGGTATTCATCAGGTCGCAGCCGATAGTTTCACAATGGCGCTGGATGATGAGTTTATTCTGGATGGCGAGGCCTATCCGGCGGGGACTTACACGGTCAAAACCAGCCCTCAGCTGCAATTCGTCCGGCCATTATGAGTGCAGAGGTGAAGGCGCTGAAGCAGCGGATCGCCGCACAGTTTGCGAGCCCCAGAAATGGCGATCTGCATCCAGCGGTTCCCGCTTTTGCAGCGCAATTGGCGGCGGCCACTCCGCAGGCGCTGGCCGTATTATTCTATGGCTCCAATCTGCGAACCGGATCGCTCGAAGGGGTGCTCGATTATTACGTTTTGACCGATGGCTCGCAGGCGGAGAAAATCTGGCCGCGTGTCAGCTATCATGAGGCAAATATCGCGGGCGAGGATGTGCGCGCTAAAGTTGCGACTATGTCGCTGGAGAAGTTTGCCTATGCCGCGAGCGGTGCCTCGCGCGATACGACGATCTGGGCGCGGTTTGTCCAGCCTTGCGGCCTCATTTGGAGCCGTGATGATGCCGAAGCCTCGGCGGTTTTGGATGCGTTGTGCGATGCGGCCAAAACGGCGGCGCGTTTGGCGGCGGCATTGGGCCCTCAAAGCGGACCTGCACAAGACTATTGGCGCGCGCTATTTCGGGCGACATATAAAGCAGAGTTTCGCGTGGAGAAACCGGGCCGTGAGGATAGTATTCTGAGTGTAAACGCCGCGCATTTTGATGGGCTCTTAGCGGCAGCTTGGGAAGCGGACGGTATAGAGTTTGCGCAATCAGCTGATGTATTGACGCCGCGAATTTCGGATCAATCCCGCCAAAACATCTTGCGCTGGTGGGCAAAGCGTCAGCGGCTTGGTAAGCCGTTCAATATTGCACGATTGCTAAAGGCGACGACGACGTTCGAGGGTGCGGGCCGCTATGCTGCTTGGAAGATTGAACGCCATACCGGCGTGCCAGTGAAAGTGACGCCTTGGCGCGAGGCGCATCCAGTGCTGAGCGCGCCAGCGGTATTGTGGCAAGTTTGGCGTCAAAAATCGCGGTGACCCCGCGCCCTAACGCTTACATATAGCGCATATTGACCGTGATTGCCTTGGTCGTGCGGCCAACAGAAAAGCTGGTTTTCTTATAGCTCGGCTTACCAAGATTGAAGATGTTGATCGATGGATTGTTCGACATCGCGCCGCCATCGGTACGGATATCGGTTTTGCCATTGGCGTTTACATCGTGGCGCACAGCAATGCCGTAAGTGCCTGATGCTGGAACAGGCACACAGAATGTCATTGTACCGGCGCGGGCACGGGCTTCGATGCGGTTGATCCATTTGCCCTTTTGCAGCCATTCAGCTTTCGTGCCGCGATAGCTTTGGACGCGCAATTTGCCTGCGGAACTCTTGATGCCCTTAACGGTGACGCGCACAGCAGGGCTTCCGCCTGAGCATTTGGCCATATTATTGCTGATTTTCTGGCGATATTGACCCTGCGCCTCAGCGGCGCTTGCAAAGCCAAGTGAACCGCCAGCGAGCATGGCAATGCCCAAAGCGGCCACGCCAACGCTTTTCAAGCTGGCACTCATAGGTTTGGTCATAGCTGATCGCATAGCGTTAAATCCGTAATGTCTGGCGAGGGAATGGGCATACGCATTAGTGCGTGTTGCCGAATCTGGTGCCCCCAATTCGTTTTCAAGTCCTGTTTTAGGCTAAATGTCCTGAATTGTGGCTGAATTACCTGAAATAGCGTGGTTCAGCCAGGCTGATGTGCCAGATCCTGTGCCAAACTGGGTAATGGCGCGTGTGGATAAGGGGCTGCGCGTCCTTGTCGGATTCGGGCGGCTTACCTAACCCTATTGGCCACCTCTATCTGGACTATTTTATGGCTAAGCCGCTCATTTCCCCCTCCATTCTTTCCGCCGATTTTGCGCAGCTGGGCGCAGAAGTGCGCGCGATCGATGAAGCGGGCTGCGATTGGATCCATATTGATGTGATGGACGGGCATTATGTCCCCAATATTACAATCGGGCCGGATGTGGTGAAGGCTTTGCGGCCGCACACGAAAAAGACTTTCGATGTGCATTTGATGATTTCTCCGGTTGATCCTTATATCGACGCGTTTGCAGATGCTGGCGCGGATATTATCACCGTTCATCCAGAAGCTGGGGCCCATACGCACCGGACTTTGCAAGCGATCAAAGCAAAAGGAATAAAGGCCGGCGTGGTGCTCAACCCCGGCACGCCAGTCGATGTGCTCGACAATCTGATTGATCTGGCAGATTTGGTTTTGGTGATGAGCGTGAACCCGGGTTTTGGCGGGCAGAGTTTCATCCATTCCCAGCTTGAAAAGATTCGCCGTATCCGCGCGATGATTGAGGCGACGGGGCGCGATATTCACCTTGAGGTCGATGGCGGCGTTAATCCTGAAACGGCGCAATTGTGTATTGAGGCAGGCGCGGACGTGCTGGTCGCGGGATCGGCCACATTTA
>CALFEA010000288.1 GCA_937950385.1 uncultured Altererythrobacter sp.
TCCGGTCCGCGCCAAAATCACTTTCAAACGCCACACCGATCGGTTCGTCAATATGGGCCTTAGAATAGGCAACTGAACCAAACAGTCCGACCTCCTCAGCTCCGGCCATTAATACGCGGATAGTGCGCAATGGTTGACCTGATTTGCGTACATTCAGCGCAGCAGCCGCGATAATCCCGCAGCCTGCCCCATCGTCAAATGCGCCCGGTGCGTTCCACCAGCTGTCGATGTGGCAAGCGAGCAATACTGGCGGCAATGAGGGATCACGGCCGACAATCTCACCTACAACATTGCCGCTGATGGTGGTGCCCAAATTGCGCGGCGTCAGCGTCAGTTTGAGCATAATCGGACGGCCGTTTGCCCGGTCAAACATCCGCTCTAAATTGGCAGCATCAGGCAGACTGAGTGCACCAGCTGGCGTTGGAACCGCTCTGCCGACGTCTGCTCCGCCATCAGGCGTTTGGAATGTCGTGCCACCTGTATGCGGATTGCGATGATTGTCTGTCCCGACCGATTTGATGACAGTGGCGATCGCGCCCTTATTCGCGGCAATCCCTGCCCCAACCCAGCGCGCTGGCCCTGCAAAGCCATATTGCGAACCATCCTGTGTCGGTGTCATCGAATGCGAGATATAAGCAATTTTGCCTTTTAGGCTTCCCTCAGGAGCTGCGCGCAATGCTGTAACGTTCTCAAACTCCACCACTTCTGCGGTTATCCCATCAGGGCCGGTTGAGGCGCTGCCTCCCAAGGGTTGGATCACCAAAGGCTGCGGGAAAGGCGAAGTCACCTCGGCCTTATGCACATCGCCTGGAACCCAAGTTTCCATTTCAAACGGTTCATCCGCGACATTCTCAAAGCCATGCTTTTTAAGCCATGCCATCGCCCAAACACGGGCGCGCACCTCTGCCTCTGTGCCCGCCTGCCGCGGACCGACTTCTGTGGTGATTCCCTCGACAAAATCCCATGCATATGTGTCAGAGGTCAGCGCCGCATCGGCGGCCTCATCCAATTTGGGCGCAGCCTGCGCAGGATAAGCGATAGCGGCAGTTGCCATGAGGAATGGCAGGGCGAATGCGTTAAGCGAGAGTGGTGTTTTCATGAGAAGCGGTGCTATCGAGGCGGCGAGCGCAAGTCCAGCCGCCACTCTCCATTCAAACAGTATTCATTTGAGGCCGGACATCCCTAGGTCTTATAAAATAATATCAACAGGGAAATACCAATGGGCCGGATCGCACATATCAGTATCGCTTTGATCGCAGCAGTTTCTACTGCGGGCTGTACGACGATTATGGATGAAACCACCTCAGCGATAACCAAAACTGTCGCCCCGCGTGCCGATAAACTGCCCGACGGAAACTACGTCTTGCCTGCATTTACTGCCGAAGATGATGGCACCGTTTTCTCGACTAGCTCCCCGCAGGCCGCACAGACTAGCTTGGCAAAAATGGTTGCGCCGATGAATGCAAAAGAACGGCTCTATTTTGCGCGCGTGTTCATGGCCATGGGCTATTATCATGGCTGCAAAGACCGAGGCCAACGCCATTACCAAAAGAACCCATTCCGCAGCGGGAACCTTGGTATCTGCAATATGACCACTTTCTATTCCGATTCGCAGCCAAGAGCAAAAGCCCTTCTGGAAATTGGGCGTCCAGACAGCGACGTTTTGAGAATGATGCAGAAAAAGCGCTTGGTTAGCGGCGCGCCGGTTGGCGAGCCCTATCAAGTGGGTCACGGCATGGCACAATCATGGAGCAAATGGATCGCATGGTCCGGCCACCGGCTAGACGGCAAAACCCGCAGCGAGTTGCTGCAAGAGTTTTTGCAAAAGACCAATGGGGTTTATGGGAAGAATGCGCGCTAGGGTCAGTCAGCCCTAGCTGCGCGTCCTTTCCTTTGCCGAATCAATTACCCAATTGGGCGAGCCGCGTCCGATCAAGACTGTAGATATCATCGCGGTAACTGATTCTCATTTCACCGCCTTCCATCGAAGGTTTCGCAGTAAAATAGGTGATATAGATCGGCACAGGAAACGGCAAATTGACCTGCTCTTCTGGTGTTCCACTGGGTTGCGGCATCTGGCCGTTAAACAGCCAAGCGCCAAAATCCTGAGGACGCTCAACACGAACGCAACCAGCACTAAACAAGCGTTCCGGCTTGCTGAACAATTGCTTGCTGGCGGTGTCATGCAGATAAATGCCGAGCGCATTGGGGAACATGAATTTCACTTTGCCCATGCCATTGCCCGGGCCCGGCTTTTGGCGAAGACGCACATCGCTCTCGCCGCGTTCCACTGCGCGCCAATCAACTGAGGACGCGGGCAAAACTCGCGCATCATCTTCCCATCCTGAAAGCGCTTCAAAACCGGTCCTGCGCAGATAGGCGCTACCGCCATTGATGATCCGCCGCGCATAAGTCTTGCGGAGCAAATCAGGCGGGACATTCCAATAAGGGCTGAGCACTGCATGCCGGACCAATCCGGCCATAATTGGCGTCGGCGTGACAGGCTTGCCCGCAACAACTGCCATTTCGTCCACGACGCGCCCGTCTTCGATCATCTGAAGGCGCTGATTCGTTAAATCCACATGGACATAACGATAACCAAGATAGCTCGGCAGCTCGTCAGCGTGATCCAAATTGCGCTTAATCTTGGCCAAATAATATGCAGGCCCGCGGTTCAGCGCGGAAACCATAGCGCGATCGACTCTTGCAGCGGCGCTTAGCCCATGCATCTGACGGAACAAGCGGACGCGGTCCGCCAAAGGCACATCAAACTGACGCCCTTCTGACAGGCCAAGGCGCTGGCGCAGTAAGGCAACGCGCGCACCGCTACTGCCTAAAGACAGATCGCTACCTGCAGGGACAGTTACGGCGGGCAAAGCGCCCCATTCCTTGACATAGCGCGCATGGGCGGCGGCCAGATCCTGTTCAAACGGATTGACCACACTTTCGCTGCCGGGCGGCAATTGCCCCTCATACAGCAAAGCGGCATCGCCATCTTCGACGTAGATCGATGATTCGCCGTCACCCTGCGCCAAAACGATTGATGGGCACAGGCCAAGAAGACCTGCACCCACCAAAATTATCGCTTGGCGAAAGAACGGCTTATTGAAAGCCATCATTCGCATGTTTTTTCGCTTAGCCGCGCTCGCCCATAGTTGGAGCAACACGTTGACGCGGTGGGTTTACGTTGCGAGCTGTCCAAGTCGACGCGCTGTTGCAGCTGCTTGTCATGGAAACCGACTGACCTGCTGCGAAGCGGCCTGCATAATCCCAGCATTCTGTTGCAGAAGCGGCGCGGAGGCAGATTTGATTGCCCTGCATAAACCAATTGGCATTTGCCGACTGGCCTGTTGTGTTCGAAATTGTCGCAACACCGGTTGAGCCAAAGAACACGCTATTGCGTGTGCCATCAGCAAACATCATGTCTACGGTCTGGCCGCGAAGCTCTTCACCAGCGTGGTTATCAGCGTAGGCGGGCGCAGCAGCAGTCATAGCGGCGACACCAGCAAGCATTACAAAACGGTTCATTATCAAATTCTCCTCGTCAAATTCATATGCAACCGGCTGCACCAAACCGGCCCTCAATTCTTGATCCCAACCACGCTTATAGAGCAGTTTCGTGCGATGGCCATGTTAAATTTCGAAACTTTTCCCAGCCAAGCATTTGTGAAGCTGACATTTTTCAGCGTTACAGCTGTTTACTTTGCTGCAACAGCCTTCTAGTTTAACACTCTCAATTCATATGAGGGGACGGATTCGTTTCCCTTGATGATCGAACGGATACAGCAGAGACTGGGACCATCGGCTGGTTTCGTATTATATAGTGATGTGGAGGAATAATGACGTCTTTTCGTAATATGACTGGTGCTCTAATCGCACTTTCGATGGTCACTGCACCTGTAGCCGCTCAGGCTCAGACTGCGGCGACGACATCTGCTAGCTCTTCATGGGGCGGCGTAGTGATGTCTTACATTTCAACTCTTTGCGCGCAGCAAGCCAGCGGCTGCATTTTGCCGCTGCCTAATGCTGCGCCTCCGCCACCACCGGCGCCAACACCTACCGTTGCACCGCCGCCACCGCCTCCACCACCACCAGCACCAGCTGCATCGGGCGGTTTCCCGTTCTTGCCGTTGCTTCTGGGTCTTGGTGCGATTGCAGGCGGCGTATTGCTTCTTGATGGCGGCGATGATGATGATCCGATTTCGGCATAACGCTTAAAATCGACAAATTGGAAGAATTGCTCCCTCCGCAGGTTCCGGCCTTCGGAGGGAGTTTCTTTTCAGGGAAGCAATGGGCGGTGAACTATTGCTGCTTTGGGATTGGGATCACATTGCTGAGATCCTCGCGAGACTGCTCAGCTGAAAATATTGCCTTAGCCTCGCCTGCGAAAACCTGATCTCGTCCGGCGTTCTTTGCTTTGTATAAAGCTGCGTCAGCCCGTTTGAAAACGGATAGATAATCCTCATCACCGCGCCAATCAGTCACACCGAAGCTTGCAGTGCAGCCCAATTTTTTACCCCGTGTGGTTACATCGATTTGGGGCAATTTTTCGCGCAAGCGTTCGGCGAGGAGAGCAGCGCTGTCGAGCGGACAATCCCATACCAGAATACCAAATTCTTCTCCGCCCAGGCGTCCTGCGATATCATCAGGCCTCAAAGTGCTGGCAATTAAAGTACCAAAACCTTCGATGACGGCATCACCTTTTGGATGACCCCATCTGTCATTCACCCTTTTAAAGTGGTCAATATCCGCAACAATCAGGCTCAAAGGCACTTTTTCTGCCCTTGCCCTTTCTGCGAGAATTTCAGCCTGACTTTCAAAGGCATGACGAATGCGTAGTCCTGATAAAACATCAATAGCAGCCTGCTCGCGCTGCTCAGCCATATTGTCGGCGATAACCGAAGAAATCAGGCATAGCGCCATAAGGGTAATCATCACAGTCATTACGAGCGCGTGTAGCGATGTCAGAAGCGCAAGCCCCTGCTCGCCTTGCCCGAAAAGAACGACAGCCAAATCGGTTAGTACCGGACGGACCAGACCAAACCCAGAGAACAACGCCAATACCCATACCAGCACACTGTCAGCCAAATGGCGTTTTTCAGTATGCCACAGGTTTTGCGCAGCCAGAGCCAACAAGAGGCCCGAGCTTGTGTTTTGAACCAGTTTCATGGTTGGGATGTCGCCGACACTACCTGCCACTCCCAACAAGGCGCAGGCCACCACAACGGTCGAAGAATAGGCCAAAATTGGGACATTTTGCCCTGCCCGCTTCGAAGCGCCCCACATCATCGCTATAATGCCGGACATTGAAAGGAGGTGATAGCCAACAATTCCAATGGGGCCGATTGCGCCCATGATCCAAATATTGATCACAACCCCAGCCGCCATCGAGCCGAAACAATAGGAATAGGCAAGAATGTGCAGCTGGTCACGTCGCTGCCACCACAAAGCACCCAAAACTATGGCAAAAATCAATGCCATAGCTGGAATTACAAAGGTGAATATTTGCGCTTGCATAGTGCCTGTCTTCTGGAAGTCACCTCTCTTTGAAGGAGTTTAGTTAGAAAGTGGTGAATAAGCGGCAGGAAATTCTGCTTGCGCACAGCCCTTGCCCCAGCCTCCGACACCGCCTATTTGCCGCCCATAATTCGCGCAATTTGCGCATCTCAGTTTGTTCAAAGGACACAGCAACCGATGGCCGCTCAATATGCCTACGTCATGAAAGACATGACCAAGACCTTCCCCGGCGCACCTAAGCCGGTGCTCTCCAATATTAATTTGCAATTCTATCAGGGCGCAAAGATCGGTATCGTTGGGCCAAATGGCGCTGGCAAATCGACCCTGATCAAGATCATGGCAGGAATCGATAAAGACATCACCGGCGAGGCATGGGCTGGCGAAAACATCACTGTCGGCTATTTGCCGCAGGAACCGCAGCTGGATGAAACAAAGACTGTTCTAGAAAACGTGCGCGAAGGGGCAGGCGAGACGGCGGTTATGGTCGAACGTTTCAACGCAATCTCAGCCGAAATGGGCGACCCGCAAGACGACACTGATTTTGACGCGCTCATGGAAGAGATGGGCGTGCTTCAAGAAAAGATCGACGCGGTTGATGGGTGGACACTCGACAATCAGCTTGAAATCGCAATGGAAGCTCTGCGTTGCCCGCCCTCAGATATGGGCGTTCAGAGCCTATCTGGCGGTGAGAAGCGCCGCGTTGCCCTAACCCGTCTGCTGATCCAAAAGCCTAGCATATTGCTGCTTGATGAGCCTACCAACCAC
>CALFEA010000289.1 GCA_937950385.1 uncultured Altererythrobacter sp.
CCGACATCGGCCCACATGGCAGCTAACTCCGTCTCCGAGATTGGTTTGCCCGATGTAACTTGGTTCAATGCGATCTGGCAAAGGTAAAAATATCCAGAGTTTGCATAAGCGGTCTGAACACTTGAAGCCCTAAGTGCTATAACTGCTTCGGCAAAACTGACGCCCGCACTTGCTTTTGGGAAACCCTCCTTGGCTGCGGTTTCCAAAGCTGCTGTTAAGGCAGAACTCCTCGCTGTTAGCGCACTTTGCACACAAGAGCCGTTGGAATTGCCTACACCAGCACTATATCTTGAATCCCAAGCGAAGACTCGAGATGCCTTTTCGGTATCCCCGCTTTTCTTGTCAGCGTAAGAGACCGAATTAACTGCGTTTAATGGTCTATATCCGCAGCCCGAGAGAGTTAAGCCGGAAGCGATTAAGATTAAGCATAGTCCATATTTCATAAACATTCCCCATTTTATACTTTGGAGAAAGCACAAATATTAAATTTTGTAAACAATTACTTTTCTTATGGATGAGATATTTAAAGACGTTTCTAACTATTGCTTTGCCACAAAGCACTGGTTGTCACCCATGCGCCCCAATAAATTCCTCAACGACCGGCGCCACTTTGTTCCGCCAGCGTGAACCGTTGAAGATGCCGTAATGCCCCGCGCCCTCGGCCATGTAATAGCGCTTTTTCTTCTCAGACAGTTTCGCGGCCAGTTTCAGTGCAGCTTTGGTTTGGCCAAGCCCTGAGATATCATCGCGCTCGCCTTCAATCGCCAGCAAAGCGGTGTCTTTGATCGCGTTCAAATCGACCAATTCACCCTTGTGACGAAATTCGCCATTGGGGATGGAGTGGGTTTGGAACACTTCTTCCACCGTTTGCAGGTAAAATTCCGCCGTCATGTCGCAAACGCTGCGATATTCGTCGTAGAAATCCTTGGTCGCCTGCGCGCTGTCATCATCGCCAGCGTTTAGATGTTTGAACATCTCATAATGGCTGGTCATGTGGCTGCCCAAATTCATGCTCATAAAGCTGGCGAGCTGCATAAAGCCGGGATAGACTTGGCGGCCCGCGCCCCGGTGCTGCATCGGCACGGTCGCAATCACGGTGTTTTGGAACCATTCAATCGGGCGCTTCATCGCCATATCATTGACCGAAGTCGGGCTCTCGCGCGTATCAATCGGTCCGCCCATCATGGTGAGGGTTTGCGGGCGCGCAGGATGCTTGCTGGCATTCATCAGAGCGGTTGCAGCGTAAGCCGGCACAGAAGGCTGGCACACCGCCATCATATGCGGGCGCTCACCATTTTGGCTGGCGCGAATATGGTCAAGGAATTGGATCAGATAATCGATGTAATCATCGAGATCGAAAGTGCCTTCATGCAAAGGAACCGTCTTCGCATCGGCCCAATCGGTGATGTAAACCTCGCAGGATTCCAGCATGCGTTCGACCGTGCCGCGCAGCAGGGTTGCGTAATGCCCGCTCATGGGCGCTGCGATCAGTAGCTTAGGCCGGTCTGTTCCGCCTTCTGTGTCGAGGCCTTCGAGGCGAAAGCGCTTCAAATCGCCGAAGGGCATATTGACCACGGTGGATTCAATGACGGGATAGCTTTTGCCGCCGGTTTCAATCACTTCAATCCCAAAGGCCGGTTTGCCATAGACTGCGGTGGCATGGGCGAACACTTCCAATGCGGATGCTGCCATCGGCCCAAGACCGGTATAGCCAAGCGGATTGATCGGATTGGTGAGCATTTCTGCGCCGATAGAGGCCATAGAGCTGGCGTGCGACAGCCATGCTTTTTGCATTTCGTGGGCGTGATAGAGCAATGAATTTCCTTGCTTAGCCAAGGCACAAATTCCCGACTGTTCGTTATAAGAGCGCTAGGCCTGCACTCATTTCCATCATTGTGCAACGCACAATTTTTGCGTGTCTGTGAACATTTGTCCCGCATTTGGGCAAATATCGCGTGAAATTGGCGCGCTTCATCGCTAACTGACACAATAGATGGACCAACCAACTTCTTCTAATCGCACTGCAGATGAACTGCTGGACGCCGAAACTGGCGCTGCAGCGGGAGCGGGCGATGCGATGAGCGAAGTCATCAGCGCTGGACCGGTAAGGCCAGTGCCCGACGATCCGCCCAAGGCCAAATCACTCGGCCCGCTGAAAATGATATATGCAGCAGCGGCGAAATATCCGACTCAAGTTGCCCTGGCCTTTACCGCTTTGTTGATCACGGCCGGTGCCACCTTGGCGATCCCTGCTGGATTGATGCAGGTGGTGGACAAGGGTTTTGCTGCTGACGGTTCACGCGAAGAAATCGGCGTTTGGTTTCAGTATTTGCTGATGATTGTGGTCGTGCTTGGCTTTGCCACGGCCCTGCGATTTTATTTTGTGAGTTGGATTGGCGAGCGTGTGGTTGCCGATATCCGCCGCGATGTTCACGCCAATCTGCTGCGACTTGCGCCGGGTTTTTACGAGGAAAACTCACCCAAAGAAATTTCCAGCCGGATGACCTCGGATACGGCGATCATCGAAACGGTTGTAGGCACGACTGTCTCTGTGGCTTTGCGCAATACGTTGATGGCTATTGGTGGGACAGCTTACCTCTTCTACCTCCAGCCGCAGATGACCTTAGGCCTCGTGCTGGTTATTCCCTTGGTGGTCATACCGATTAGTTTGTTTGGGCGGCGGTTGCGCAATATTTCGCGAACCAGCCAAGACAGAGTGGCGGGCGTAGGCGCGATGGTAACAGAAGTTCTGTCCGCGATGAAAGTGGTACAAAGCTTCAATCAAGAGGCCCGCGAATCCGCGCGGTTTGGCGATGCCGTTGAAGAAACATTTGCGACCGCAAAGACCCGCATTTTGATCCGTGCCGCGATGACATCGATTATTATTCTGTTGATCTTTGGGTCGATTGTGATGCTGATGTGGCGCGGGGCTTTGGCGGTTAATGATGGGATCATGACCGGCGGGGAGATTACCGCCTTTGTGCTGACGGGCGGATTGATCGCAGGTGCTTTTGGCGCCCTGACAGAAGTGTATGGCGACCTTTTGCGCGGAGCAGGGGCGGCCAGCCGTTTGAATGAATTGCTGAAAGCCAAGCCCGATATCGCACCGCCCGCTCGGCCAGAAAAGCTGCCTGTGCCGCCGCGCGGTTCGCTGTCTTTC
>CALFEA010000290.1 GCA_937950385.1 uncultured Altererythrobacter sp.
CAGCGCCCAGGCTTCTGTCAGGAACGGATGTGCCGCGCGCAGTGTCACGACAAATGCCGGTGTGCCGTCCACGGGCATGTCTCCCCCCGGAAGGGCCACACGGCGCGTCCAGGGCGCACCCCCCTTCGGGAAGAACGGGGACAGCTTTTTGAGGGCAGATTCCGCCAGCTTGCGATAGGTCGTGATCTTGCCGCCGAATATGGAGAGGATAGGCGCCTGATTGTTTTCCTCATCCAGCTCAAATACATAATCGCGAGTCACTGTGGAATTGTTTGCGGACTTATCGTCGTACAAAGGCCGCACACCGGCATAACTGGATACGGCATCTTCTGGCGCAACTTTGGTGCGCAAATATTCATTCGCCGCTTCACACAAATAGCGGCTTTCTTCTGGCGAAATATCAATGCCGGTTGGATCGCCTTCAAAACCCTGATCGGTCGTGCCCACTAGTGTGAAGTCACGCTCGTAAGGGATGGCAAAGATGATCCGGTCATCCTTATTCTGGAAGATATAGCAGTGTTCGCCCTCATACATTTTCGGGAAGATCAGATGGCTGCCTTTTACAAGGCGCAGATTGTGATGATTGTCTTGCGGATCAGCTTTGCGCAGCACCTTATCAACCCACGGTCCTGCTGCATTGACCACAACGCGTGCTCTGACGGTTTGGTTTTCGCCCGATGCAGTTTCGAGAGTGGCTGTCCAATCATCCGCGCCGCGCTCTAAGCCTACGCATTCGGTCCGCGTGCGAATGTCTGCGCCGCGCTCTTTTGCGTCCATGCAATTGAGCACAACAAGGCGCGAATCCTCCACCCAGCAATCAGAATATTCAAAGCCATGCGTCAGCCGGTCTTGCAGGAAATCCGCATGGGCGCCCTCACGCAAATCAACCGTTTTGGTCGCGGGCAATAATTTGCGTCCGCCCAAATTGTCATAGAGAAACAGACCGAGGCGCAACATCCATTTGGGACGCAATCCCTTATCATGCGGCAGCACAAATCGCAGCGGCCAAATGATATGCGGCGCGGCTTTGAGCAAGCGTTCGCGCTCGATCAGACTTTCGCGCACGAGGCGGAATTCATAATGCTCTAAATAGCGCAGACCGCCATGCACCAGTTTGGTCGAGGAGCTGGAGGTGTGGCTGGCCAGATCATCCTTTTCCACCAAACATACTTTTGCCCCGCGCCCGGCTGCATCGCGTGCAATGCCTGCGCCATTGATCCCGCCCCCAATCACAAGCAGGTCGTAAATCTCGTCGCTCATTCCGCGTTTTCCAAGTGATAGATCAGGCATGTGTCGGGGAAGGTCAGGGGCGGCTGAATACCGTGTCCCATAAGCGCTGCGCCGCTGAAAATATGGCCCTCGCTATCAAGCGCGGCTGCGTCAATAATGGAAGGCGTGCTGATTGAGGGGGTTTCAGAAGGCCAGACCAATTTTGTGCGGTAAAATTTGGCTGGATCAAGACCGCTGAATTGGATCTGCGCAGAATGGGTGGCCGGCTCTTCGTCCAGCTTGGCATAAGAGAACAAGGCCTCGCTTTGATCCTGCGCCACGCATCCGGCGGCAGTGATATGCGGGGCCGTGTCCAGCCGCACAAACTTGCCGCCATGGATTAGCTCGCGGTGGCGTTTGTGCAGGGCAATGGCGGCTTTGAGTATGGCGAGATCCTCTGCGCTTTCGCTGCGCAGATCAAGCTCCATGCCCATATGGCCAAAGACCGCCGTACCAGCGCGAAATGCCATAGAAAAACGTCGGCCAGTGATGTGACATTTTTCTGGCCCGACGTGATTGCCAAGCACGGATACCGGGAAGAAATGGCTTGCCCCGCGCATGATCGAATGGCGCATGCGGGCATCATTATTATCCGACGTCCAGAGGCGGTCAGTGCGTTTGAGAACTGCGAAATCTGCTCGGGCCCCACCAGAGGCGCAGCTTTCAATTTCAAGCGCGGGATGGGCGGCACGCAATTGGTCGATCAATGCATAAACAGCGCGGGTTTGGGCGCTGCTGACAGCGCGGCCATCGCTGCCGCCTGGATGCTGAATGTCGCGGTTCATATCCCATTTGATGTAGTCAATTTGATATTCTGAAACGAGCGCGGTGATCTTCTCGAACAGATATTGACGCACTTCTTTGCGGGTCAAATCAAGCGTGTACTGACCTCTGAAGGGAACAGGTTCAGCACCCTCAGCGCTCAATACCCAATCGGGATGTGCGCGAAACAGATCGCTGTCAGGATTGACCATTTCGGGTTCAAACCAAAGGCCAAACTCCATACCCAATTGCTTAACTGTTGAGACAATTGGATTGAGCCCCGCTGGATAAATGTCGGGTGAGACCCACCAATCACCAAGGCCCGCTTTATCGCTGCGCCGCGCGCCAAACCAGCCATCATCCAGAACGAACCGTTCTGCGCCGACAGCAGCGGCTGCCTTGGCTAGATCGAGCAACTCAGCTTCGTCATGATCGAAATAAACCGCTTCCCACGTGTTGTAATGCACAGGGCGCGGTTTTTCAGCGGTGCGGGGATCGAGAATTGCAGCGGTCAAATGCTGGTGGAGCCTGTGTGACAAAGTGCCAAGGCCGTGATTGGACCAAACGGCTAGCATGTCGGGCGTTTGATAAGTTTCGCCTTGGCCCAAACGCATTTCGCCAGGCAAGAACATCTCGCCCATCTGCATATTACGAGCGCCGTCGCTCTGCGTGTCTGCGCGCAATCGGCTGTTCCCGCTCCATGCAAGGTGGAAGGCGGCAGCTGGGCCATTCGTTTCATTTGTCGCTGCGGATTTCGCGATGATCCCGGGGAAAGCATCATGACTGGTGCGTCCAGATTTGTTTTCGCGCACGAAACTGCCGCGGATCAGCGGCGTTTCCTCGATTTGAAACTCGCCTGACCAGCGGCCTGAAAAGCTCATCAATTGGTCGCAGCGAGCGTCCAATGGCATGCACAATGCGGCGCACCAATCCAAATCAAGCGCAGTGTCTGACAGGTTCGTGATGGAGCTGCTGCATGTCAAAACGCCCGTTTCAGGGTTGATTGCAAAATGGTGTGCGGCACCAATGCCATGCAGCGCGTCTTTGCATTGGATTGTGGCTGAGTGAGCATCGCTTTCAACCGAAACAACTCGCAAATCAATCGCCCAATCCCTGCCGCTTCTATGCGCAATCAAACCGGACGGGCCAGAAACACCTGTGCCAAATTCGTTGAACAGTGATGCAGCTACGGGAGCATTAGGCCCGCCTGGTGCATGTTGGCGCGTGGAGAGCAATGCCAATTCTTCCGGCACGGCACCAGGCAAATCAGGGCCAGCATAGAGGCATTGCGGACGCGATCCTTGCGTTATGTTCAAGGCGAAAAGAGTGCCGCCTCCGCGCAGAGCAAGGAATTCTCCTTGATCGCTGCTGACCTTTGCAGTGGTTGCAGGAGCCGGAGATTTTGCAGTCATTTCTAATGCAGTCTCAGCGCTACTTTCGGCAGTGCGATCCGCGCGATCAAACGCTGTATCTGTCTTGGCGTGATCAGCCATCCAATGAATCCATCCCTTGCAGCACCAAAAATTGACCGCTCTTCAGCGTGCGGCATATCAATTCAAAAAACGCACAATGTGAAGGGCAGTTTTGGCAAGCCATGAATATTTTGGTAGCTCGGTTTGGTTAATTGCTTAGGAGCAGGACGATGTGGGAAGAAAAAGTATACAAGCAGAACCTTCATCTGTCTCCTATTGGCGGGATTAAAATCGCATGTTTCCTAAATAAAGGGGTCGGCGTACTGACCTCAAGCCGCAGCCTACCGCACTACACTTTGGTTTATGTCACCCGGGGAGAGGGCCGTTACCGCGATGAACGCGGCGTAGATGTGCCGGTCCAAGCAGGCGATGCGATTTTGGTCCGGCCCCATGTAGAGCACTGGTACGGTCCAGCGCGCGGCGACACATGGGATGAGTTTTATTTGGTATTCGAGGGCGCTGTCTTTGACATGTGGCGTGATACCGGCTGTTTTGACCGCGAGCGCCCGGTAATTCCCTTGCGGCCAATGGATTTTTGGCGCGACCGTATCCTGCGCTTAATCGGCGGCCAAACCGCTAAAACCGAAATTGAATTGCTCCGAGAGTCGATCCGTTTGCAGGATCTTCTGGCCGATATTGCGCAGGCAGGCGAAGAGGATTTGGCGGACGATATCGCATGGCTTGAGCAAGCCAAAGAAGCGATTGCTCAGACCATGGATGTGCGTGCAGCAGCAGTTCGTATGGAGCAATCTTATGAAGGTTTTCGCAAAAAATTCCGCAAGCTTTCAGGGCGTTCACCCGGCAGGTACAGAACCAATCTGCAAATGGAGAGAGCCTGCGAAATGCTAGGCGAGCCGGGCGTTTTGCTGCGCGATATTGCTGAGGAATTGGGTTTTTGCGACGAATATCATTTCTCTCGCCAGTTCAGCAAATCAGTTGGGTGGTCGCCCTCTGAATACCGTTCCAGGATCAAGCGCGAAAATGCTGGGATTGATCGGCTAGTGAGTTAAATGGCACCACCTGTGTTTTTTGGCATGAATTTTTTCACCAGAATTTCCTGCCGTTGCAAATTTATAACACAATGGCGCCCAACTACTTAAACTCTGCGAGCTTTTCCCAAAAAATACATCCTAGTCCAAGAAGGCCATGGAGTTCATGGGGCTGAGCGGCACAATTGACCGGTGAATAATGTGCAAATCTGGTTTGGGCAGCCAGCGGTCACCTTGGGCCGGCGTTAAATACTTCAGATGCCTTTGGATCATGTTTGGGAGAACAGTCATGAGAATTTCGAAACGGACATTGTTGGCGTATTCCGCCGCTATTGGGGCGATTGCTGTGGCTGCACCGGCCGCTGCGCAAGATGCAGCGGCACCTGCAGTTGAAGAAGAAAACACCATCATCGTCACCGGCTTTAAGAAAAGCCTGCAAGATGCGATCAACATCAAACGCGATAGCGCCGTAGTGGTCGATGCGGTTTCCGCAGAAGACGTCGGCAAATTCCCTGACAATAACGTCGCTGAATCGCTTCAGCGCATAACCGGCGTTGCAATTGATCGGAGCGGCGGTGAAGGCCAATTCATCACTGTTCGCGGCCTTGGCCCAGAATTCAACGCAGTGCTGCTGAATGGCCGTACAATCGCGACAGACAATGACGGCCGCGAATTTTCATTCGACGTTCTTTCGTCCGACATCATCCAAACGGCTGAAGTCTACAAATCATCGCAGCCTAGTCTGCAATCAGGCGGCATTGGCGCAGTTGTGAATGTGACCACGGCTAAACCGCTCGACCGCATTGGTTTCAATGCTTCGGTTTCAGCAGCGGGCATTTATGAAGAGCTTTCGGGCGAATTTGGCACAGATATCAGCGGCGTTGTTTCATGGTCAAACGGCGACTTTGGCGCGCTGTTTGGTGCAAGCTACAACAAGCGGGACGCGCAGATTGATCGCAACCTGACCAATGGTTTTGCACTGCGCGAAGGCAATGCGGCGATTTTCGCTCCTGAAAATTCGACTGGCCTCACCGCAGCAGATATTGGCGAGCTTCCAGCTGGTGCGCGCGTTCAGCAGCAAGTAATCTTCAGCCGCGACATTCAAGATCGCGAACGTCTGACGTTGAACGGTGCGCTGCAATATGCGTGGGGTGATGACACC
>CALFEA010000291.1 GCA_937950385.1 uncultured Altererythrobacter sp.
TGGCGCGGTTTATTTCATGCAGAATATGCTGAAACACGCCGGCCACGATGTTGAGGGCAAGACTGCCGTCATCTCTGGCTCAGGCAATGTCGCAACCCATGCGGCGGAGAAGATCACGCAATTGGGCGGCAAGGTTTTGACACTGTCAGATAGCGGCGGCTTCATTCATGATCCTGATGGCATTACCCAAGAAAAAATCGATTTCGTCAAGCATTTGAAGACGGTCAAGCGCGGCCGGATCAGCGAATATTGCGATGAGTTCAAAGGCGCATCTTTCCACGAAGGCAAGCGACCATGGGATGTTACCTGTGACCTGGCTTTGCCGTGCGCAACGCAAAATGAGCTCAATGAAGGCGAGGCGAAATCGCTGGTTAAAAACGGCGTTCAGGCCGTTTCAGAAGGCGCGAATATGCCGACCACGCTGGAAGGCGTAAAAGTCTTCCATGATGCCAAGATCCTTTACGGTCCGGGCAAAGCCGCAAATGCTGGCGGCGTGGCTGTATCCGGTTTGGAAATGAGCCAAAACTCAGAACGCATTAGCTGGAACCACGAACGCCTCGGTGAAATGCTGACCGATCTGATGGAAGGCATCCACGAAAAATGCGTCGAATATGGCGAACATGATGGCCATGTCGATTATGTGAAGGGCGCGAATATCGCTGGCTTCAAAAAGGTCGCAGATGCGATGCTGGCCTTCGGCGTCGTCTAGTCACGGTAAATCTTAGGCTGTGCCTGCGCGCTGGCAATCTTGCTGGCGGCGCAGGCGCAGGCCTTTGAATTTCCTAAGGCAGGCGGGCGAGGACAGCCAATTGGTTGATCGCAGATGGCTGCTGCGCCAATTCGTGGTTGACGGGCGGAGCGAATCGTCTTAAGCGCGCCTTTCATTCGACAGTCTCGAACGGTCCGGCAGGCAGCAGCTTTTTTGATGTGCGCTCATCCGGGCCTTTGCCGTTTTGGCCTTGGGGACAGCTTCGAATGATTGGAAGCGTTGAGATGGAGATAAGGCCGCAGCGACACGCGCTGTGTATCCTTAAAATCTCTGTGGAGCATGGAGAAATAAGTGGCTCGTATTGCCGGGGTAAATATCCCTACAAATAAGCGCGTGATTATCGCGCTGACATATATTCACGGAATTGGCCGCACAACGGCTGTTCAAATCGCAGATAAGCTGAAAATTGATCACAGCCGCCGGGTTCAAGACCTGAGCGATGCTGAGGTTCTTGCCGTTCGCGAAGCAATTGATGCAGATCTCACTGTTGAAGGTGATCTGCGCCGCCAGACTGCGATGAACATTAAGCGCCTGATGGATCTGCGGTCTTATCGCGGTCTTCGTCACCGTAATGGTCTGCCCGTTCGCGGTCAGCGCACGCACACCAACGCCCGCACCCGCAAGGGTAAGGCCAAGCCAATTGCTGGGAAGAAGAAGTAATCACTTTGTGGTTGGCCGGATGGCCGCCAAGCAAAGTGGTTTTCCCTGTCTTCTCTCGTATATTTAAGGAATACGTATAATGGCACGCGAAGCAGGTCGGGTTAAAAAACGCGACAAGAAAAATATCTCAAGCGGCGTTGCGCACATCAACGCCAGCTTTAACAACACCATGATCACCATCACCGATGCACAGGGCAATGCGATTAGCTGGTCCAGTGCTGGCACGATGGGGTTTAAGGGTAGCCGCAAGTCTACGCCTTATGCAGCGCAGGTTGCAGCGGATGACGCTGGCAAGAAAGCTGCTGAGCACGGTGTGCGCACGTTGGAAGTTGAAGTGAAGGGGCCGGGTTCGGGCCGTGAGAGCGCATTGCGCGGTCTTGCAGCTGTCGGCTTCACGATCACTTCGATCCGCGATGTGACCTCGATCCCGCACAACGGGGTTCGTCCATCCAAGCGTCGCCGCGTCTGATCCGTAGCTTTCTGGCGTCGGAGCAATTCGCCGCCAAATAAGTCCCACAGGATCAGCGCCGCGGCCCTTCTGGCCAAGCCGATCCTTCACTGCTGATATAAATCCAGGGGAAATCCATGTCCGTCAATATCAAGAACTGGCAGGAACTTAAGAAGCCCAACACTCTCGAGATCAAAGAGGGCGGGGATAAAGGCCGCAAGGCAACATTTGTCGCTGAACCGCTTGAGCGTGGTTTTGGTCTGACGCTTGGCAATGCGCTGCGCCGCGTTCTGCTGTCTTCGCTTCAGGGTGCTGCGATCACGTCGATCAAGATTGAGAACGTGCTGCACGAATTCTCATCACTTGCCGGCGTACGCGAAGATGTCACCGACATCGTTCTGAACGTAAAGCAAATCGCACTGAAAATGGAAGGCGAGGGCGTGAAGCGTCTGCAGCTTTCCAAGACCGGTCCTGCTGAAGTGAAAGCGGGCGACATCGCTGTTACCGGCGACATCGAAGTGATGAACAAGGATCTCGTGATCTGTCACTTGGATGATGGCGCGACGCTCAACATGGAACTGACCGCTGACGTTGGCAAAGGCTATGCGCCTGCGGTTCAGAACCGTCCGGTTGATGCGCCGATTGGCCTTATTCCGGTCGACTCGCTCTATTCTCCAGTGCGTCAGGTCAGCTATAAAGTTGACAATGCCCGCGTTGGCCAAGAGCTCGACTATGACAAATTGTCGCTGAACGTTGAAACCGATGGCACGATCACTCCAGAAGACGCCGTGGCTTACGCTGCGCGCATTCTTCAGGATCAGCTGACATTGTTCGTACACTTCGAAGACGGTGTGCCGCAGCCACAATCAGCAATGATTGGCCAAGCCGCGACCCCGCAAGAAGACGATGCAAACCAATTGAACCGTTACCTCCTCAAGAAGGTCGACGAGTTGGAATTGTCAGTGCGTTCGGCAAATTGCCTCAAGAACGACAACATCATCTATATCGGCGATCTGGTTCAGAAGACCGAAGCGGAAATGTTGCGCACGCCAAACTTTGGCCGCAAGTCCTTGAACGAAATCAAGGAAGTGCTTTCAAGCATGGGTCTGCGTTTGGGCATGGACATCCCCGGCTGGCCGCCTGAAAACATCGAAGAAATGGCTAAGAAGCTCGAACAAGAGCTTCTGGGCTAATACGGTATCGGCGGCGCGCCACTCAGCACTGAGAAAGCGCCGCCAGCACTGGGCTACCTCATACGGGCCCCTTACGAACGCGCAGCCTGCAAATGGATGCGCACATAAAGGAATAGATTATGCGTCACGGACTTTCACAACGTAAACTCAGCCGTAAATCGGGTCACCGCAAGGCTCTTTTCCGCAATATGTCAGCGGCCCTCATCAAGCATGAGCAAATCCACACGACATTGCCTAAGGCCAAAGAACTGCGTCCTTACATTGAAAAGCTGATCACTTTGGCCAAGCGTGGCGGTCTTTCGAACCGCCGCCTGGCGCAAAGCCGCCTGCTTGACGAGACACAGCTGAAGAAGCTGTTCGACATTCTGGCTGAGCGTTATTCAGACCGCGATGGCGGCTATACCCGCGTTATTAAAGCCGGCTACCGCGCCAGCGATAGTGCGCAAATGGCGATCATCGAACTGGTTGACCGCGACGAAGACGCAAGGGGCCAAGACAGCGGCCCTGTCATGAATTCGGAAGAAGAAGAGTTGGCTGAAGCAACAGCATAAGCTTAAATTCGACCAACGACATTAAGGGGGCTGGCAGAGCGATCTGCTGGCCCTTTTCTTTTGGGCTGGCGGGCTTAAACTCGCATTCATGAGAAAAACAATTTTCGCCGCAGCCGCTGCTGCGCTCGCACTGTCACCGCCCGTCCACGCACAAACTGCGCAAGACAAACTTGATGGCAAATATGACCGCGCTTTGGCCGCTGGCTACAAGGCGCTGATGCTATGCAGCGCGATTGGCAATGCAGAGAAGAACGGCGCGAAACGCACGCCGGAAAGTGTGGAGCAATGGGAGCTTCAAGGCATTCAAAAGCCGCTCGATGCAATTGTGGATGAGTTGGAATATGAAATTGTCCGGCGTCCATCGGGCCAGATCGCTCAGGTTGAAGTTGAATGGGACGATACAATGCCGCCGCGCGTTGCGGCCTATTATTATGATAGCGGTTGTTCAGCTTTACCGATTGGGACAGCAACAGCTGCGGCCCAACCGACTTTGCCGATCGCAATACCGGAAAGCGAAACACCTAAGACGGTTAGCGATAAGCAGGATCGGCCGCGAACACGCTACCGCCTCAGCGAAGTGGCAAAGGCGGCGATGAAAGAGCAATATGGCGAGGGTACGCGCTCAACCGCCGTTGTGATCCAACGCGATGGCGCGGTCCAGTGGTATGAGTATGCTGCGGGCTTTACTCCCAATACGCCGCAACGCACGTGGTCTGTCGCCAAAAGTATCGCTGCAACATTGGTGGGCGTGTCGGTGCATGCGGGCGAATCCGATGTGAATGAGCCGGTTGCGATGAACTATTGGCGGCAGGGCGGCGCATTTGAACCGCGCAATGCGGTCACGCTCGACCATATGCTGCGCATGGCATCGGGCCGTTACACTGACACCCCAGGCAATCGCAGTCTTGGCCTGTATTGGGGCGGCTCCACCGTCAATGAAACCGCGACGGGCTGGCCGTTGATCCATAAGCCGGGCACTGTTTTCCGCTATGCCAATAATGACACGTTGATGGCGATAAAGGCGATCGATAATTACATCAGCTATTACAAGCCGCCGGAAATTTTCGAACAAATCGGTATGCTTCACACCGTTGCTGAGACCGATATTCGCGGGGATTACATTCTCTCCAGCCAGGTCTGGTCGACCGCCCCTGATCTTGTGAAATTGGGGCAGCTTTATCTCGATGATGGCGTGATTGGCAAAGGCGAGAATGCCGAACGTGTGCTCCCTGAAAACTGGCGGGAATATGTCTCTGCGCCCAGCGGCCCTCAACCCAAAGGTCGGCCCAGTGGATATGGCGCGGGCTTTTGGCTGATGAACAATTCAGAAGGCGTGCCCAAGGACACTTTCTATGCTGCGGGGCGCCGCGGGCAATTTATTGTCATCGTGCCGAGCAAGAATGTGGTTATCGTGCGGCGCGGAGAGGATCCGGGCAGCGCACGCTTTGACATTATCCGCTTTACCCGCGATGTGTTGGCGGCGCTGTAGCGGCGCCAAAAACTGCGAGTAATTTTTCAAAACCCAAGCGAGTTTTCGACCCTATGATCCGTGCACCTTATCTGGCGCTTGTTGCTGCAAGCCTCCTTTCTGCCCCTCTATCTGCTGAGACCGAAGCTTTGCCCCAATATCCTGAAACGCGCACCGATCCGATTGTTGAAACATTCTTTGGTGAGCAGGTCGCAGACCCTTACCGCTGGCTTGAAGAAGACGTTCGCAATAGCGAGGAAGTCGCGAATTGGGTTGAGCGCCAGAATGCGGTGACAGAAGGCTATTTAGAGGGCCTCAAGGGTAATGCATGGTTCAAGCAAAAGATCGGCGGCCTGCTCGATTTTGAACGCTTTGGCATTCCGCGCCGATCCGGTGATCGCTATTTCTATGCCCGCAATTCCGGCCTACAAAACCAGTCGCAATTGTTTGTCCAAGATGGGCTAAAGGGCGAACGCCGCCTGCTGCTTGACCCCAATGCATGGGCCGATGATGGCGCAACCGCGCTGGCAGGCTGGGTCGCTTCTGAAGACGGATCAAAGCTGGCCTATAGTGTGCAAGATGGCGGAACCGATTGGCGCATCATTCGCGTGCTTGATGTCGAAACCGGCGAAGTGGAAAGCCAAGAAGTGCGCTGGGCCAAGTTCACAGGCATTTCGTGGCTGGGCAATGAAGGCTATTTCTACTCGCGCTTCCCAGAGCCGCAAGAAGGCCAGGATTTCCAAGCGCAAAACTTCAATCAAACGATCTATTTCCACCGCATTGGCACTGATCAAAGCGCAGATGAGCAAGTCTTCGCCACACCCGCCCACAAGGAACGCGGCCATTTTGCGCAGACAACCGAGGATGGGCGCTGGCTCGTTATTACCAGCGGAACAGGAACCGAGGCACGCCAAGAAGTGCGCCTCGTTGATCTGGACAAGCGCGATACGAACGGGTGGGAGACCGCTCCGCTTGTCACCGGCTTTGAGCATGCGTGGAATTTGATCGATAGCGTCGATGGCACATTGTATTTTGTGACCAATCAAGGCGCGCCGAAATTCCGCATTGTGTCGATTGATATGGATGCGAAAAAACCGGAATGGACCACGCTTATTGCGGAGACGGCTGAGCCGATTGCTGGCGCATCCATTGTCGGCAATCGTCTGGTGGTCGAATATCTAAAAGACGCCGCCTCCAACGCCCTGCTGTTTGATCTAAGCGGTAAAGCTGTCGGCCAGATTGAGCTGGGCGCATTCGGTTCTGCTGGCGGTTTTGGCGGCAAGGCGGGCAATCCTGAGACATTCTACAGCTACACCAGCTTTAACCGTCCCAGCTCAATCTACCGGCTGAATTTGGAGACGGGCGAGACATCGCTCTTCGCCAGCCCTGAACTGACTTTCGATCCCGATGATTATGCAGTGGTGCAGCGTTTCTACGCCTCTAAGGATGGCACAAAAGTGCCGATGTTCATCGTCCGCAAGAAATCGCTGGCGGCTGCAAAAGCTGCGGCACCGACATTGCTTTATGGGTATGGCGGGTTCGATATTTCGCTGACCCCCGGCTTTTCCGCAACGCGCATGGCGTGGATGGAGGCAGGCGGTGTGTTCGCTTTGGCGAATATTCGCGGGGGCGGTGAATATGGCAAGGAATGGCACGATGGCGGGCGCCGGGCAAATAAGCAGAACAGCTTTGATGATTTTATCGCAGCCGGTGAGTTTCTGAAAGCGGAAGGCTATACCACGCCCGATGGCCTCGCGATCCAAGGCGGTTCCAATGGCGGATTGCTGGTCGGGGCGGTGACCAATCAGCGACCCGATTTGGTCAATGCCTCCCATGCAGCCGTGGGCGTAATGGATATGCTGCGGTTTAACCGCTGGACCGCTGGGCGCTATTGGGTGGATGATTACGGCTATCCCGACCGTGAGGAAGATTGGAAGCTCCTGCGGAGCTATTCGCCCTATCACAACATCAAGAATGGTACGGAATATCCCGCCGTTCTGGTGACCACGGCAGACACGGATGACCGCGTCGTACCTGCGCATAGCTTTAAATATGCAGCGGCACTGCAAGCAGCTGATCTGGGCGAAAAGCCGCATATCATTCGGATTGAAACGCGCGCCGGGCATGGTTCAGGAAAACCCACCGATAAAGCGATTGAAGAGGGTGCAGATGTGCTCTCTTTTCTGGCCAAATTCACCGGTTTGAGTGTACCTGAGGGGGAGTGATCCCCCTCGGTGAATGACTAAATGTTCAGAAAAAGCGATGGTTTCCTGAACGGCGTCTGACAAGGGAATTCAGGCTCACCTCACAGCCCTTCATCTATAACTGATCTTGCAATCGGGACATGTCGTTTCGGTTTCGCAAAATCAGAAGGATGAAACTGATGAAGACCATTACCAAAGCAATAGCTGGAACCGTCGCGGCTGGCGCGATGGCAATGACTTCTGCTGCTCCGGCAGCGGCCCGCCACAAGGACCGCGTCGATGCAGGCGATATCATTGCCGGCGCTCTGATCCTAGGCGGTATTGCCGCTGTGGCGTCTGCTGCGGGCAAGAACCGCGGCTACAATGACCACAATTATCGCGACCGGAATTATCGTTCGAACAATAATTATCGCCAAAACAACTATCGCCAGGGCAATCCGCGCCGCGCAGTGGAACGCTGTGTCCGTGTCGCAGAACGCCGGGCCAAACGCGCCGGTTACCGTTTTGCTGATGTCACCCAGATCCGTGACGTCGATCAAACCCGCTACGGCTGGAGAGTGAAAGGCCGGATGGTTGTCGATGGAGCGCGCGGTTATCGCGGCGCCTATAATAACGGCCATCGTTACAATGATCGCTACCGTCATGATGACCGTGGTTACGGTTACAACAATCGCGGTAACCGGGCCGACCGGGGCAAGTTCACTTGCTTTGTCGAGCGGGGCAATCGCCCACAGGTGAACTTCCGCGGCATTCGCGGCCTGTAATCACCAAAGATAAGCGAAACTGACATCCTGCCACCACCAGGATGGGATGCGCCGGGCAGCAATGCTCGGCGCTTCTTGTTGTAGAGGCTATGCGGGCGATAGGATCAAATATGGTTCAGCCTAAAGACATGCAACATGGCGCATAAGCTGCTCAATATTAGCTATTTTATGAAAGGTCGCACGCATTATGGCCCATATTTTCAAAATTTCCGCATCCTCTTTGGGCCTTGCTGCTGCTGCCTCTATGGCGGCTAGCCCAGTGCTCGCAGCAGAATTGCCGAGCGCGTCTGTGCCAAACCCTTTCGAGACAATCGGTGATTTTGAAGCCAATGAAGGCAATGCAGAACATCACCGCTGGCGCCGCTACCGGCGTGGGCGCGTGGATGCTGGCGATGTGATTGGCGGCATTTTGGTGCTGGGCACGATTGCCGCTGTTGCCAGTGCAGCATCGAATAATAACAAACGCCGCGACCGTGACTACCGCCGCGAAACCCGCGATTACCCCCGTGACAATGCGCCGCGCCGCGGCTCTGCGAACACCCAAGGAACTCGGGGCATTGATAGCGCAGTCTCACGCTGTGTTGGCTCGATTGAGCGTGATGTGCGTGTTGATCAGGTCGACAATGTCAGCCGCAATGCATCGGGCTGGCAAGTGACCGGCACGATTTACAATGGCAATAGTTTCTCTTGCCAGATCGACCAAAATGGCAAGATTGAAAACATCGCCTATGGCGGCAATTACTATGCGCAAAATTCAACAGCCCCTGCGCAAGATCGCCAGTGGAGCAATGATCGCTATGCCGCCGCTTGGGACCGCGCCGAACGCGGTGAAACGGCTCAACAAAATCCGCAGGCTGGGCAAGATACACGCTATGAACAGGCGTCCACCACCTATGGCGAGCCGCGTTATACGCCGGAGCAAGTTCAGCAGCGTGCCGCCTATCCCGGCGGTCCCTTGGTGGGCGAAGTGGAGGCTGAAACTGCCGAAACACGCACTCAGCAAGCACCAACAAGGGTGGCTCAAGCAGCGCAGTAAGCCCCGCGCGCCAATTTACGATGCGGATCGTTCTCGGTAGGTGGGAAGCGCAATTTCCCATTTGATCGCGGCGCTCCGTAGCGCAAAACCCGCCAGCCAAGCTGCGCCCCACACCCATAGGTCGGGCAAGTTCGCCATCATCCCGCCAACCGTTAGAACGGCGGAAAAGGCGGCGGCGGTGACATAGAGCTCTGGCCGCATAATGATCGATGGGCGGCCAGCGACTACATCGCGAATAATGCCGCCGACACAGCCGGTGATGATCCCCATTAGAACGGCGGGCACGGGCGGCACGCCAAATGACATAGCCTTTGCGCTGCCCAAAACGGCATAGGCTGTCAGCCCTGCGCCATCGGCAAAGTCGAGCAATTTGCCCTCCCACCAGCGTACAGGGGTAAACCAAGCGATCAGCGCGACAGCAAAACACACGGCTGCAATCCATGCATCCTCAATCCAAAAAACCGGCGCACCGATCAGCAAATCACGAATGGTTCCGCCGCCGACCCCTGTGACCAGCGCAAAGAAGGCGGCGGTTACGAACGTCTGCTTTTCCTTGGCCGCGAGCAATGCCCCTGTCAGCGCGAACACGGCAAGGCCCGCATAGTCGAGCACGTCGAGCACGGGGGTGAGTGAAGGCACAAGGGCGCTTGTCATCGTCACATCGCGGCTTTCATGGTGGATTTGCGCCTGCGGAACATCAAAACACAGCCCATCAGCGCGCCGATCGCGGCCAGCGCGGCAAACAGAATGAGAATGGGATGGCTGGTGTCGCTGCGGGTCTTCAAATCCATAATATGCAGCCCCCATGCAAAGTCGAACACCCGCCAAAACCGCGTGCGTACCGCTTCGATCTCGCCGCTATTCTTGCCAACATAAATATGCGCGCCATCTTTCAATGCGACTTGCCACACCGCCATTGGCCGGCGGAAATCAATCGGTACTTCGTCAGCCGCAAAGCTGGTGACGCTGACCACTTGATCGCCGCCATTGATGCGGCGTGTGACCAATGCGCCCGCTTCACTCGCGGTGAGCGGTGCAATCGGTTCGCCAGTGGCGAAATCAATGCGGCGCAGATTGCCGTCCATATCCTTTATCTGCGCAATCGCGCGGCCATCCTGCATGATTGTGCGGATTTCTTGGATCGGAAATTCGGACGTAGCAATCGCGCTATCGGCGAAGGCATCGGGCAAGACTAAAGCCTCGGGCGCTTGCTCGGCGCGCAAATGATTGCCGCGCACTTCATCGATTGGGCGCGCGACCATGATCAGACCTGTGATCGTCCACATTAGGATCGGCAGGCCCACCAGCCATCCCAGCCAGACGTGCCATTTCGCGAGCATTTTCATGAGGGTAGGAGAGCCTTTGCGTGTGTTTAGCGATTGACGAGAGCGTCAATTCCGCGCGCAATAGCAATCCCATCCAAGTCGCGCCAGCGCGGTGCGATGACTTGCAAACCGCAAGGCAATCCGCCGCTTTCACCAATCGGCAAAACCGTACCCGGCAAGTTGGGGAAGGTCGCAATACCCGCCCAAGCGAGACCGCGTGCGGCCTCTACATCTTCGCCATTAATAGAAATTGTGGTTTTGAAAATTGGCCCGTCTGTATGCGGAACCGCCAGTACCGGGGCAGGGGGGCACAGCACCGCATCATAGGTTTCAAACAACGCCTCCCACGCCAATTCATTACGGGTCTGCGCATCCAGCAGATCAAACCAATCGCTGGCAGTGGGGCGCGTGCCATTGGGAGCAGGCGCACCGCGCGCCATCGCCGTGTTAAGCATGCGCAGATAATCAGCCTGTTGCTGAGCAAGATCTGGCAGCAGATCGCTGGTCCGATCAAGCTGGATACTCGCGGCCTCCAGTCTTGTCGCCGCCGCTTCAATGGGGCCTGCAACTGAGGCATCGACCGGTGCACCGGGATAATCCATCAAAAGCAAAAGGCGGCAATCCTTTAGAGGTTTGCCCGAGGACTGGAGAGGAACCTGCGAAGTGAGGCGCATAAGCGCATCTATGTCTTCGCCATTGCGCGCCAGCGGACCGGCGACAGACAATGCCCCATCGTGCGCAGCCTTATTACCAAGCGCGGGATGCTGGTGGCCGCGTTTGGACAAGACGCCCCAGCTCGGCTTATGCCCCCAGATGCCGCAAAAGTGCGCAGGCACGCGGACTGATCCGCCAATGTCTGTGCCAATTTCAGCTGGGACCATGCCCGATGCGACTGCGGCTGCAGAGCCGCCCGATGATCCGCCGGGCGAATGATCGTGGCTGTGCGGATTATTGGTGCGGCCATAGACCGCGTTGAAACTTTGCCAGTCGGACAGATCAATCGGCACATTGGTTTTGCCCAGCAAGACCGCACCTGCCGCCTTCAATTGCCGCACCATTTTGGCATCGTGCTTGGCAATATTATCGGCATATTGCGTATGACCAAATGTGGTTGGCAGCCCGGCAATATCAAAGCTTTCTTTCACCGTCATCGGCACGCCGAACAATGGCTGATCGGCGGAGGGGGATGTCCCATCCATGGCCCGCGCCGTCTCCAGCGCGCGTTCAAAATCGCACACGACAACCGCATTCACATGAATGTCGAGCTTTTCAATGCGCGCAATCGCAGCCTGCACAGCCTCCAATGGCGACATATCGCCCGCCTTGACAGCAGCCGCAGTTTCGAGAGCGCCTGGCTGCTCGGTGAGTTTTGGATAGGCCATGCGTTCATTCTCTCCCTTTGCGCCCAGTCTAGGGCGGTCAGGTGAGAGGATCAATTCACATATGAATAGGCCTACATATGGATCGGTTTGCCAGTCACCGCCATTGCCGCTTCTTTCATCGCTTCAGCATGGGTTGGGTGCGCATGGCATGTGTAGGCGATGTCTTCTGACGTTGCCCCAAATTCCATCGCAATGCCGGCCTCTGCGATCATTGTGCCTGCAACGCTGGCAATCGCCCAAACGCCCAAAACGCGGTCGGTTTCAGCATCAGCAATCACTTTTACAAAGCCGTCTGGCTCGTGATTGGTTTTCGCGCGGCTGTTCGCCATCATTGGGAATTTTCCGACTTTGATGGCTTTCTTGTCGCCGCCCGCTTGCTCAATCGCTTGTTCAGTTGTCAGGCCGACACCGGCGATTTCTGGCAATGTGTAGACCACGCTGGGGATGACATCATGGTTCACAATGCCGGTTTCGCCAGCGATATTTTCCGCCACGGCAATGCCTTCATCCTCGGCCTTATGGGCGAGCATGGGGCCAGGGATACAATCGCCAATGGCCCAAATATTGTCCACGCTGGTGCGGAAGTCGTGAGCGGTATCAATCTGACCGCGCTTGTTTGTTTCAAGCCCGACATTTTCAAGGCCAAGACCATCTGTGTTCGGACGCCGCCCGATGGAAACCAGAACGCAATCGGCTTCCATGGTTTCGGCGTCTCCGCCTGCTGATGGCTCAAGGGTTAGAACGGCTTTCTTGCCCTTTACGCTCACGCCTGTGACTTTGGTGGAGAGCTTAAATTCAATGCCCTGCTTCTTGAAGATTTTGCGGGAATCCTTGCGAATATCGCCGTCCATACCCGGCAAAATTTCGTCGAGAAATTCGACACAGGTGACCTCTGCGCCAAGGCGGTTCCAGACAGAGCCAAGCTCCAAACCAATAACGCCGCCGCCAATGACGACCATTTTTCCCGGCACTTTGGCAAGTTCAAGCGCGCCTGTGCTGTCGACGACAATGCCCTTGTCATTATCAACATCAACGCCCGGCAAAGGCGTGACCGATGAGCCCGTTGCGATCACAATATCCTTGGCTGTGACCGTTTGTGATCCGACCTTTACCGTGTGTGCATCTTGGAAAGTGGCGAGGCCTTTGACCCATGTTACCTTGTTCTTTTTGAACAGAAACTCGATGCCCTTGGTCAAATCGCCAACCGCATCCAAACGCTGCCCGTGCATTTTGGCAAGGTCGAGCTTTGGCTTCACCTCAATGCCCATAGACGCCATGGTGCCATTGGCCGCTGCATCGAAATATTCCGATGCGTGCAGCAAGGCTTTGGACGGGATGCAGCCGACATTGAGGCAAGTGCCGCCGAGAGTTTCCCGCGCCTCTGCGCAGGCCACTTTGAGGCCCAATTGCGCCGCACGGATTGCCGCAACATAGCCGCCCGGGCCAGCGCCAATGACAAGAACATCGTAATCGTAGGAGTGGTCAGCCATGAGGGTTCCTTAAAAAGGCTTTGGTGCAACGTTTGTTAGACGCCGGCCTTTGCTTCGCATTCGCTGGTGATGGATTTATATTCGTCTTGATCAATCTCTGCGCGTTCGCCGAGGCCATCTCTTGGCAGATCGGTCACCGCGACCATGCCTTCAGCAACGCAATTGCAGATCTCTTCTTTTTTCTCAGACGATACGCTGCCGCCGATGTAATTCATCGAACAAGAAGCATAAGTGCTCTTGGTAAAATTCTCTTCGATCTTGGCTGCCAATTCAGGATCGCCGCCGCCGCAAGCAGTCAGAGCCAATGCAAGCGAACCAAGAATAAGGGGTGTTTTCAAATTACGCATAATGTCTGCCTCCCCAGCAGTGGTTTATAGATCGATTAGCATGCGGGTCGGATCTTCGATCGCTTCCTTGATAATTTTCAGCGCCGTCACAGCCTCGCGCCCATCGATCAGGCGGTGGTCATAGGACAGGGCAATATACATCATCGGGCGGATAACAACTTCGCCGTTCACAGCCACGGGCCGGTCTTCGATGCGGTGCAGGCCAAGCACGGCGGATTGCGGCGGGTTGATGATCGGGGTCGACATCAGCGAGCCGAACACGCCGCCATTGGAAATGGTGAAAGTACCGCCGGTCATATCTGCCATTGTCAGTGATCCGTCACGCGCACGCGCGCCGAAATCAGCGATATCTTTTTCAATGCCAGCAAAGCCTTTTTTGTCGCAATCACGGATCACCGGCACGACCAAACCATTGGGGGCGGACACGGCGACAGAGATATCGACATAGTCGTGATAGACGACCTCATCGCCTTCAATATAGGCGTTCACGCTCGGCACGTCTTTCAGCGCGAGACAGGCGGCTTTCGCGAAAAAGCCCATGAAGCCCAATTTGATATCATGCTTCTTGGCGAACATATCTTTATATTTGCCGCGCGCTTCAATCACCGCTGACATATCGACATCATTGAACGTTGTGAGCAGGGCGGCTTCTTCTTGCGCGCCCTTCAAACGTTTGGCGATTGTCTGGCGCATACGCGTCATTTTTACGCGTTCGCTATTGCGTCCAGCAGAGGCCGGGGCACTGCCCGCTGGCGCAGAGGCAGCGGGCGCTGGGGCCGCGCCGCTTTGCTTGGCTTTAGCCGCAGCGATAACGTCTTCCTTGGTCAGGCGGCCATCCTTGCCCGTGCCTTTGATCGTGCTTGGATCAACGCCGTGTTCCAACACTGCGCGGCGCACAGCAGGAGAGAGCGTTTGCGAGGCGTCGCTAGCTGGCGTTTCAGCCGCTGCAGCTGGCGCGCTTTCCGCTTTAGCAGCGGCAGGTTTTGCCGCCCCGCCAGATGCCGCAGCGCCTTCTTCGACCAGTGCCAGCAAAGCGCCAACCTCAACCGTGTCGCCCACGGCAACCTTATGCTCGGACAAGACGCCAGCGACGGGCGAGGGCACGTCAACCGCGACCTTATCTGTCTCAAGGCTGGCAATCGGTTCATCAACCGCGACCGCTTCGCCGGGCTGCTTCAGCCATTCGCCAACGCTGGCTTCGGTTACGGATTCGCCGAGGGCGGGGACAGTGATTTCAGTGGCCATGATAGGTTTCCTTGGACCTGATTGGGTCTAGTCTTTTGAAAGGCCGAGCGCATCAGCGACCAGGCTTTCTTGTTGTTCTAAGTGACGTTTGGCAAAGCCTGTGGCGGGCGAGGCCGCCGCATCGCGTCCGGCGTAAATTGGACGTTTGCCCGCGTGCCCTGCTTTGGTCAGCGCGTGTTCGATCCCGTCCTGGACAAAGTGCCAGCTGCCGTTGTTCTTCGGCTCTTCTTGGCACCAAATCACGCTTTCCAGATTCTTCATTCGTTCAAGGCGGATCGCCAATGGATCGCCGGGGAAGGGGTAAAGCTGCTCGATGCGAACGATAGACACATCTTTCAGCTTTGCCTCATCGCGCTTTTGCAGCAAATCATAAGCAACCTTGCCGCTGCACAGGACGAGGCGCTTGATTTTCGCATCGTCAATTTCGGTGGTGTCCGATTTGATCCGGCGGAACTGATGCTGACCCAAAAATTCATCCGCAGAGCTTTTCGCCAAGGGATGACGCAGCAGTGATTTGGGCGTCATAATCACCATCGGCTTGCGGAACGGGCGCAGCATTTGGCGGCGCAACACGTGGAAGTAATTGGCCGGCGTGGTAATATTACAGACCTGAATATTGTCATTCGCGCACAATTGCAGGAAGCGTTCGAGCCGCGCTGAACTATGCTCTGGCCCTTGCCCTTCAAACCCGTGGGGCAGCAAAAGAACGAGGCCATTCGCCCGCAGCCATTTGGCCTCTCCGCTGGCGATATATTGATCGATCATGATCTGCGCGCCATTGGCGAAATCGCCAAATTGCGCTTCCCACATCACGAGGCTTTTCGGGTCAGCCATGGCGAACCCATATTCAAAGCCAAGCACGCCATATTCGGACAATGTGCTGTCATAAACTTCGAATTTGCCGTGGGGCAAAGTGGTGAGCGGGATATATTTGCGCTCATCCTTTTGGTCGACCCACACAGAATGGCGCTGGCTAAATGTGCCGCGGCCGGAGTCTTGCCCCGATAGGCGCACGCCGTAACCCTCTGATACCAAGCTTCCGAAGGCAAGCGCCTCTGCCGTTGCCCAATCAAAGCCTTCGCCGCTTTCGAACATATCCGATTTGGCCTTGAGCACGCGGCCCAAAGTGCGGTGAATGGTCAGATCATCGGGCACGGTTGTCAGCGTGCGGCCAAGGCTTTCAAACAACTTTGGCTCGATCGCGGTTTCGACATTGCGCCGCGCGCTTTCCGGATCGGCAGGTTTGTTGAGACCAGCCCAGCGTCCGCCGAACCAATCCGCCTCATTGGCTTTATAACTTTTGGCAGCGGCGAAATCTTCTTCCAGACCGGCGACGAAATCATCGCGCAATTGGCCAACGTCACCGTCACCGATGACGCCTTCATCGCTGAGGCGCTTGGAATAAATGTCGGAGACCTTGGGATGTTTGCCAATCGCATCATACATTAGCGGCTGGGTGAACTTGGGTTCATCGCCCTCATTGTGGCCAAAGCGGCGATAGCACCACATGTCGATCACAATGTCGCGGCGGAAGGTCTGCCGATATTCGACCGCCAGCTTGCAAGCGAACGTCACCGCCTCTGGATCATCGCCGTTCACATGGAGGATTGGCGCTTGAATGCCTTTGGCCACATCGCTGGGGTAGGGGGATTTGCGCGCGAATTTGGGCGAAGTGGTAAAGCCGATTTGGTTGTTAATGATAAAGTGCAAGCAGCCGCCAGTGTCATAGCCATTGACGCCCGACAGGCTCAGGCTTTCCCACACAACGCCTTGTCCGGCAAAGGCTGCATCGCCGTGGATCAGGACAGGCAGAACTTGCTCTTTCTTATCCAGATCATCGCGGATTGCTTGCTGCGCGCGCGCTTTGCCCAGAACCACAGGGCCCACCGTTTCAAGGTGGGAGGGGTTGGGCACAAGGCTCATGTGAACTTCAATATCATCAAAGCTGCGATCGGTGCTGGTGCCAAGGTGATATTTCACATCGCCAGAACCGCCGACATCTTCGGGGTTCGCGCTGCCGCCGGAAAACTCGTGGAAGATCACTTTGTATGGCTTGGCCATAACATTGGCGAGGACGTTGAGGCGGCCGCGGTGCGCCATGCCATAAATAATCTCGCGCACGCCGGTAGAGCCGCCATATTTGATGACCGCCTCTAGCGCGGGGATCATGCTTTCGCCGCCATCTAGGCCGAACCGCTTTGTGCCGACATATTTCTTGCCGAGGAACGCCTCAAACTGTTCGCCGCGAATAACCGCTGCCAGAATGGCGCGCTTACCCTCAGGCGTAAACTGGATCGTGTCGCCGGGGCTTTCGAACTTATCTTGCAAGAAGCGCCGCTCTTCTGTGTCGGCGATATGCATATATTCAAGGCCAACCGCGCCGCAATATACCTCGCGCAGGCGCTTGTGCAGCGCGCCGACTGTGGTCCAATCAACACCCAGAACGCCGCCGACAAAGACATCTTCGTCTTCTTTGCCAGCTAGCCCGTGAAAGGCCAGCGTCAAATCCTCAGGCTCTTCCTGATCTTGCGACAGGCCAAGCGGATCAAGCTTTGCCGCCAAATGTCCGCGCACCCGGTAGAGCCGCACCAATGTCATGGCTTTGTTCGACAGATCAGATGCATATTGAATGGCATCGGCATCGAAACTTTTGCCCGCGGCCTTGGCTGATTTTTCAACCGCGATTTTCATCACTGTCGGGTCAAGCGCCTGCGTCAGATCATCCTCAGCATCGCCGCCAACACGCGGCCAGCGCGGATTGCCCCATGAAGGGCCGGGTTGCGGATCATCGGGATAGAAATCGAATGGTTCATTGCCCATTGGGAATACTCCGGGGGGAGGAGGAGGGGTGGGACCCCGCCCTAAAGGGCAGGGTATCCCAGATAAATCAGGCCATTTCCTTCAGCATTGCATCCAGAGTAGTGCCTAGTTCGGATGGCGAGGGCGAAACGCGGATGCCGGCATCTTCCATCGCTGCGATTTTGTCATCAGCGCCGCCTTTGCCGCCCGATACAATCGCGCCGGCATGGCCCATGCGGCGGCCCGGAGGCGCTGTGCGGCCCGCGATAAAGCCAACGGTTGGCTTGGAGCGGCCCTTGGCAGCTTCTTGTTTCAGGAATTCCGCCGCTTCTTCTTCAGCCGATCCGCCAATCTCGCCGATCATGATCATCGAAGTGGTTTCTGGATCGTCAAGGAAGAGGTCAAGCACGTCGATAAAGTTGGTGCCGTTTACTGGATCACCGCCAATGCCCACCGCTGTCGTTTGGCCAAGGCCGACCATCGTGGTTTGGTGCACGGCTTCATATGTCAGCGTGCCGGAGCGCGAGACAACGCCAACGCTGCCTTTTTTGAAGATGGAGCCGGGCATAATCCCGATCTTGCATTCATTGGGTGTCAGAACGCCGGGGCAGTTCGGGCCGATCAGGCGTGACTTGCTGCCCGTCAGTGCAGCTTTGGCTCGCACCATGTCGAGCACAGGAATGCCTTCGGTGATGCAGATGATCAGCTCAACCTCAGCATCAATCGCTTCGCATATCGCATCGGCTGCAAAGGGAGGCGGCACGTAAATGCACGATGCCGTCGCGCCGGTTGCCGCTTTGGCTTCGGACACAGTGT
>CALFEA010000292.1 GCA_937950385.1 uncultured Altererythrobacter sp.
GGCTTAATCAAGTAATCAGTGGCCCCTGCGCGCATGGCATCCACGGCTAGCAAGGGTGACGCGCTGGTCGTCAGCATCAAAATGGGCAGTGCCGGGCGGCGGGCTTTCAGCTCTTCGATAAGTTTGCAGGCATCATCGCCTGGAACCCATTGGTCGAGGATAATCGCTGACAATTGCATGCCCTGACGTGTGCCAAGCATCGCAATCGCAGTTTCTGAATCGGCGGCAACTATCGTGCGCCAACCCTCACGGGCGGCGAGCGCTGAGATCAACCGGCTTTGCGCAGGTTCATCATCAATCAGCATCAATAGTCGCTGGTCTAAATCAGCCATAACCCTCAATTCGTCCCGTTCTGGTACGCTGACAGTCTCTAGCGGGTAGGTGTAAAGACGAGATTAAGGCTGTTGACGGAGTCCATGATGACTTGAGAAGCAAGGCAGAGCGCGATAAAGGCGGGGCTCACCGCAATTAGTAATAGTGTGCAAAGGACCCTATCAATGGCATCTAACGACATGAAATCGGCCAAATCGACCTATGACAGCTTTATCGCAACGCTGAAATGGTCTGTGCCGCTGCTGGCAGTTATCACACTGTTTGTTGTTGTTTTGATTGCCGATTAGAAAAGGTTTGCCCTTGCGTATTGCCATTTTGAAAGAGCGTCACGCCGGTGAAAGCCGAGTGGCAGCGAGCGCAGAAACTGTGCGCAAATTTATATCGTTGGGGGCAGAGGTTGCAGTTGAAAAAGGCGCCGGTGTCATGGCGGCTATTCCCGATACAGATTTTGTAGATGCTGGTGCAATTGTGGGCACGGCGGCAGCAATCGTAAAAGATGCCGATATTGTCCTTGGAATTCAGGCTCCCGATGTGAAGCTTCTAAAAGGCGTGAAAAAAGGGGCGATGGTTGCAGCTCTTTTTGATCCTTTTGGTGCTCCCAAATTGGTGGAAGCCTACGCAAAAGCGGGTCTCGAGGCGCTCAGCATGGAATTTATGCCGCGCATCACCCGCGCGCAATCTATGGATGTCCTCTCCAGCCAATCCAATCTTGCTGGATATAAGGCGGTGATCGCAGCAGCAGACACTTATGGCCGCGCTTTCCCAATGATGATGACGGCGGCGGGCACAGTTCAAGCTGCGCGCTGCTTTGTTATGGGCGTTGGCGTTGCAGGATTGCAGGCGATTGCGACAGCACGGCGTTTGGGTGCGCAAGTGTCCGCGACAGATGTTCGTTCTGCTACCAAAGAACAAATTGAAAGCCTTGGGGCAAAACCTGTTTTTGTCGAAGATGTCGCCGGTATTGAAGGCGAGGGTAGCGGCGGTTACGCCACTGAAATGAGCGAGGAATATCAAAAGGCGCAAGCTGAATTGGTCTCCTCCCACATTGCTAAGCAAGATATCGTAATCACCACAGCGTTGATCCCGGGCCGCGCCGCGCCGCGCCTGATTTCCGATGCGCAGATTAAAACGATGAAGTCTGGCAGTGTGATCTTTGACCTTGCCACGTCCCAAGGCGGCAATGTCGAGGGATCAAAGCCCGATGAGATCGTCGTGAAACACGGTGTTACCATAATGGGCTATGCTAACACTCCTGCGCAATTGCCGGCTGATGCCAGCGCATTGTTTGCGCGCAATCACTATAATTTCCTTTCCGCCTTCTGGGATGAAGAAACGGGCGGACCAATCCTCGATGAAGAAATCGGTGATGCGGTTCGGCTGACCAAGGGCGGCAAAATTGTCAATGAAAGGCTGAACGCATGAAAACTCTCGCAAAGATCGCAATGGCAACGGTGCTGATGGGCACATTGGCGGCCTGTGATTCTATTGGCGGAGGCGCCAATTATTCAGAAGGTGATGCAAAAGCTGGTGCGGCCTTTCGTCACCATGCACGCGATGTTGTTGCCGGCTTGAACCCGCAATGCCCTTTCTCAGCGAAGGAAGATGTTCTTGCGCAATATGACGGGGTCAATAAGCGCTTCGAGGCTTTGAAAGAAACAATATCAGGCCGCTCGTTTGATACTGATCTTGCCCTGGTTCAGGCAGACTATGAGTATTATTGGCAGGTCAATACAGTGCCTTGCGCATCGCCTGATGGTGAGAACGCTGCCGAAGCGATTGCTGGCGAAGTAGCCCGCGTCGATGGTCAGCTTGAGCAGCTCGAAAAGATCGTCGGCGGTCTTTGATCGCGCGCGACTTATTTAGTTAACGACCCAAAAGGGGCAGGGCGCATGGACTTTATTTCAATCCTCTCGATTTTCGTGCTGGCCTGCTTTGTCGGCTATTACGTGGTGTGGTCGGTAACGCCTGCTTTGCATACGCCGCTGATGGCGGTGACCAATGCGATTAGCTCGGTGATCATTGTCGGTGCGCTGATTGCAGCGGCTGAGGCGAGCAGCCCTTGGGCGAAATGGCTCGGATTGCTGGGCGTGGTGCTCGCGAGCATCAATATCTTTGGCGGCTTTGCTGTCACGGAGCGGATGCTGGCCATGTATAAGAAGAAGGAGAAGTAGACCGTGACATTCTCCATTTTCGCAGGCGCAGCAGATGCTGTTGCAGCAGCGCCCGCTTGGGCCATGCTCGCTTATCTGATTTCCGGCGTGTTTTTCATCCTCGCTTTGCGCGGACTTTCATCGCCCGCAACATCGAGGGGCGGCAATCGCAATGGCATGATTGGCATGTTGATCGCGGTCGCGACCACGCTGATCGTGCATTGGCCAAAGATTACCGGCGGTGCGACGGACAGCTATGTCGGGCCGGATATTGAAACGATTGGATTGATCGCGGCCGCCATTGCAATTGGCGCGGTCATAGGTCTGACCACGGCGCGCAAAATC
>CALFEA010000293.1 GCA_937950385.1 uncultured Altererythrobacter sp.
CATTTCCTTCAGCGGCCTGATTGGGCGCTTGGGATAGAATTGCTTCTGGTCGTTTTGCTGGGCGGCGGGCTTGTATGGATCTTGCCGAAATTGGGCGCGGTGAAGGGGGCGGTGTTTGCCTTTGCCGGAGTTATCGGCGTAGCAGCACTGTCCTATTTCGCTTTCACGTCGCTGCAATATTTGATCGATCCGGTCTATCCGATGCTAGCGCTGACATTGGTGTATACGCTGCAAACGGTTGCGACATTTTACCGCGAGGAACGCCAGCGCTCGCATATCCATGCCGCCTTTGACCGGTTCTTGTCGCCGGAATTGGTGCGCGAGATTGCCAATGATCCAAGCCGGTTGGAGCTTGGCGGGGAAGAGCGCGATATGAGCGTGATGATGTGCGATGTGCGCGGGTTTTCGCGGATATCGGAGCAATACACGCCCTCGCAAGTCATTCAGTTTCTGATCGAATTTCTGACGCCCATGTCGGATATTCTGCTGAAGAACCGGGCCACGCTCGACAAATATATTGGCGATGCCATTCTCGCCTTTTGGAATGCGCCGCTCGATGATGCTGATCATCACCGCAATTCGGCGCGGTCTGCCTTGCTGATGGCGCAGCAGCTTGAAAAGCTCAACCGAACGAAACCGGATGAAGACGGCGCCACTTGGCCAGGCGAGGTGAAGATTGGGATCGGCCTTAATTCAGGCACATGCTGCGTTGGCAATATGGGCTCAAAACAGCGCCTCGATTATTCGATTATCGGCGACACGGTGAATGTGGCCGCGCGGCTCGAAGGGCTGACCAAACAATATGGTGTGCAGATTATTGCCGGCGCTGATCTGGCGCGCAATTTGAGCGGCTTTGCAGTATTTGAACTGGATACTGTGCGCGTTGTTGGGCGCGGGGCGGCGGAAAGCATTTACCTGCTGCTGGGCGATGAAAAGATGGCGGGCGAGGGCGATTTCACCCGCTTGCGCGATGCGCATGGGACGATGCTGAGCCATTACCGCGCGATGGAGTGGGATGATGCGCTGGAGGCTCTAGCGGTCAATAAAGACGCCTATGCAGATTGCCATGTGCCTGCGCTCCACGCGCTGTTTGTCGAACGCATCGAGGCCATGCGCGCAAATCCGCCAGAAGGGGATTGGGACGGCGTATTTGATGCAGTCGCTAAATAGCTGCGCGCCGCTTAGCATACACCATTTGTGTCTGGATCCTCGCAGCCTGCGGTTGGTGTGCCGTCAGGTTCAATAATCACTCCTGGCACATCGCTGCCGCCATCCTGCGATATGAGAACAGCCGCTGCTGCTGCGCCTAGGCCAGCGGCCACAGGCAGCAAATCGCCGAGCAACCCGCCACCATCATTGGCCCGTTTCACCTCAGGCGCGAGACGGTTTTGTGAGCGCAATAGCCCGCGATCTGAAATGCGGAACGGGCCGATGGGCGCAGCGCCAATGCGGGGGATATAGGCCGCCAAACCCGGCTCATCCAACACGACGGTAACGCCCGCCGCCTCAACCTCGACCAACCCGCGTGTCAGCTCGCCCGCCGTGCCCGCGCCGGGGCCGCGCAGGATCACCATGGTGGCCTCGTCCTTCTTGTCTTTCACGCCTTTGAGCGCGTCTTCATGTTCGGCGACTTTGACCGCTTTGGGCCCAGCGAACATATCAACCGCCGTGCCGCGAATGCCAATCCGGCCAGAGCTGGTTTTGACCTCGCCTGATTGGTTGCCGCCTTTGCGCCCCGAAAAGAAGCGCAAGGCCCCTTTCAGCAGGGTTGCGCCAAAGGAGCGATCTTTGTTTGGATCATAGACGAATTTATCGATCCGCACGCGTGACTTTGTTCCGATCCCAAAGCTCGACCGGTCAAGTAGCAGCAATTGCGCCTGTGACTTTTTCGAAGTCGAAATAATATCGCCCCAGGCCACACGCTGCTTGCGCGCAAGCTTGCGTTTCTTTGCCTTTGCGCTGGCCTGAATTTCAACCGTGCCCACGACCGATGCGGCATTGCCGACCTCGACCCGGCCTTGGGCGGCGGCGGGCAATGATAGGCTGGAGGTGATGAGGCTGGCGGATATGAGCAGCGCAGCGCAGCTGTTGACGCGGATGATTTTCATTCCGGCATCTCCCCGCCGCAGCGCAGAAAAGCGGCGCGCAATGCCTCTTCGCCGACTTCCTTTTTCTTCAGCTGACGAAGCTCCACCAAGCCGCCTTGCTTGTCATCAATATCGCAGAGATAGACCGCATGCAGAGTGCGCGCGCCAATGGATTTGGGGAAGATTGCCAGCACGCGTTCCAGTGTTGCAATGGCTTCTAGATAATCGCCATTGGCCGCCTGATTGCTGGCCGTTTGAATGCCCGCTTGCTCATCAAGTGCGGCATCGGACAATGCGTCAATTTCATCGAAATTCTGGGCTTGGCCGATGGCTGGAACAGTGATCATTGCCAGCATCGCCGCTGTGCCTGCGGCTAGAATTGGTCGTTGGAATTTTAGCATATCGGCCCCCTGTTTATGGCTATGTCATATGTTCGAGGGAGGCTGCAAGCTTGCACGCGGTTTTCCTCGGCTCATTTTCCTACATGGGTGAATATCGCTAAAGGGTCCTTTGGCGCTTAAAAAGTGGCGCTTGGCTCTTTCAATTCGCTTAGGTTTTATCGCACGTAAATGGACGTATCAGGGCTGCAAAAGTGACAAACACGGCCTCTCCCCCCAATTGTCACTTTCGCATAATTTTTGCGTTAGGCGTTGAATTTGCATGATAATATTGCAAGATGCGAAAGTGACACGGTGTAACCTTTGTCACCTTCGCGGCTCAAATGGGCGGCTAGAATATCATCGCCAAAGCAACGCAAATCAGCGTGGCGATCACTGGCACAGCAACGGTGACCATGCCGACATCCTTATAGGCCTGTTTATGGGTCAAGCCGGTGATCGTCAGCATCGCAATCACCGCGCCGCAATGGGGCAGGCTATCGAACCCGCCAGCGGCCATAACGACCAGCCGGTGGAGCTCTTCTGGATCGATGCCCATGGCGATATATTTGTTCGCCATGGTCGCCATGAAAATCTGCAAGCCGCCCGATGATGATCCGGTAACGCCGGACACAACGCTGATCGCGCCGGTCATCGAAAGCAGCGGGGGCAGGCCGGAATTGGCAGCGGCATCGGCGAAGGTTTGAAAACCGCTGGTTTTCGCCACCACTCCGCCAAAGCCGATCACGGTGGAAGTCGCCATTAACGGCATGATGGCGTCGCCTGCGCCCTCACTGATCGCAGCGAGCGGACGGCGGCGGATGGCAGGGAACAAAAGCGCCGCGATAACGCTGGCGATAACCAGTGCGATAGATGGCCACAGGATCGGCTGCGCATTGGCAAATGCGATGATGCTGGAGCTCTCGCCAATGCCCAAAACGCCCGCCATGCGCGGGGCGAGAATGGTGGCGATAACCAGCAGCAGCGGCACCATCGCCAGTGCGGCATTGGGGCGGTCTTTGGCAATCGCATCCAGATCGGGAATGACATCGGTGGGCGCTGGGTCAAACCCCTCACCATTGGCAGCGGCTTTCTTCCGCTCGCGCTCAAGGTAAAGCATGCCAAGCGCGAACATAATTGCCCCGCCAATCAGGCCCAGCCAAGCGCCTGCGAACAGATCCGTTCCCAGCACTGTGGTCGGGATCACATTGTGAATAGACGGCGTGCCGGGCAGGGCGGTGAGGGTGAATGTGCCTGCCCCCAAAGCCGCGGCTCCGCAGAGCAATCGTTTGGGAATATCCGCCTCTTTCAGCAGGCGAAGCCCGAGCGGATAGATCGCAAAGATCACCACAAATACAACAACACCGCCATAGGTCAGCAAGCCGCAAGCAATGACGATAATCCAAAGCGCGCGCTGGGCTCCCAGCTTCTCCACAAGCGCCAAAGCGATGCTGGTTGCGGCATGGCTCTCGCCCATAACCCGTCCGAAAATCGCGCCTGCTGCAAACAAAAGGAAAAACCGGCCGGCAAAGGTAAATGCGCCCAAATCGCCGAAAGTGAAATTGTCCGACAGGCTTTGCGCAAAGGGCATGCCATTGGAAAGGATCACCACGATCGAGCAAATCACAGCGGCAAACACGACATTAATCCCGCGCAATGCCATCCAAATCAGCAGCGCCAAGCCTGCGAGCAGACCCAAAATTCCGACCATATTCTCACTTCCCCATTACGCTCTCTCGCGCTTGCCCCTCTCATCGCCAACCTCATGGCGCAGCGCAACCCCGCATCGTGCAGCCCGCTCATCGCATTTCTCGCGCCGCGCATTGACGCTAGAGGTGCAATCGCTAGGCTAACCGGGCGGGTCACACGAGCGAAAACAGCCCTATTGCGGGCTGTTTGCCATTTTGGAGACTTTCCTATGTTTGCATGGTTTCGCCGCCGCTATCTCGACGTTCTTGGTTCGATCTACATTTATAATGAGCACCGCGGCTATACCGCGATTGACCGCGTGTTGGAGGCGGTGCGGGCGCGCTGCCCGGATGATCACAAGCTGATTGCGTTGATTGAACAGCACCGCGTTGATGAGCGCGCGCATTATATGATGTTTCGCCGCTGGTTCGAATTGCAGGGCAAAATGCCCCTTTGTGTCGACCGCACATTTGGGCATATTGACCGCTTTATTGAGATCATGTTCCGCACCAAAATCGATGATTTGGATACGCAGGCTTTGATTGATGATGACGACCAGTTTGAAAAGCTATGCCGCGTCATTGCGCTCACCGAACAGCGCGGGTTCAAACAGGTTGAGATTTTGCTGGATCACGCGCTTGTTCAAAGCGATCCGGTCTTGATGAAGATCTTTCGCGTCATTCATAAGGACGAGCCCAGCCATTGGGCCCCTTATGAGGGGTGGCTGCGGGCCAATGGCAAGCGCGAGCCAAAATGGTGGGAACGGCGTGTCGACACATTTGTCCATTCTGAATTGTTGTTTTTGAAACTGCCGTTCCTCTTTCTCAACCCATTTATCGCACGCCGTCAGGATTGGGCGGACAGTGGCGAAGTAGCAGCGCCTGCATCTGGGGTCACTGCAAGCGCGTGAACGCGGAAAAAGCGTCCTTTTTTGCGCGCTTCTGGAACCGGCGCGCTGGCGCCATGCTGGTGCGCAATACGGTGGTAAGCACGGGGTCATTTCTATTGGGATTGGCCGCGCTTTGGGCGCTTGTGCAATATGGCGGCATGGACAAGGTTTTGGCGACCGGCATCAGCTTTTTGATTGCCCAAACATTCCACTACAGCCTTGGCCGCAGCTGGATTTTCAAAGGGACGGACCGCGCGATTGGTACTGGCTATGTGATATTTCTCGGCAATGCAGCCATGGGTTTGGTAATTACGGTCGTGCTGTTTGCTTTGCTGACCCATTACACACCGCTGCACTTCCTAGTGGCTCGCGTTGCTGTGTCGGTGATCGCGGGGCTGGCAATGTTTGTCGTCAATGCCGCGTTTAATTTCCGCCGTGTTTGAGTTTGAGTGGCGGGCGGCTCGCAGCTAGTGAATTGAAAAGTCAGAACAATACTCCGCAAGGGGCTCTTGGTAACCGCGCATTAACCAAATCTTATGGCATTTTCGGCATTGTGTAGGGGAGAAAACTCATAGGTTATCCATGCAAGTCGCAAAGTTCAAATTTCCAGCTATTCCCAAGGTGACGCGTCACCTTGTGCTGGCGTTTGTGTTGGCGGGGTTTATCGCGCTTGGGCATCTCCTGCTGCCATTAGATACGATGTCTTGGATAATCCAAGCGAGAGCGGGAAGTAGCACTCCTAGCGATGAGATCATTCTGGTTAAGGTAGATCAAAGCACGATTGAGAATGATCGAGACGCAAAAGCCATATTAGCAGCCATCTCCAATATTGAGGATGCAGGTGCAGCCAAGGTATTCTTCGATATACCTAGCGACAAGCTGGGAACGATTGAAGAGGCTCTTGCTTCCGGCTTGGATCGGAGCGCAGGAGATAACTTGTTTCTTGTTGGTCGATATTCACTGCAGGATGGCGAAAAAACGCTAGATTTCCCACTCGATGTTCAGAGAATGAATGATCGAAACTTAGTTGTCTCTGATCCAATTGATCCGTCATTTTTTGGATACATTTGGGGTGTTTCAAGCGCGGTCATCTATAAAGACCGTACATATAATTCTTTTGCGATGGAGTTGGCGGGCGAGAAAGCTCACAAAACGCCGGTTATTCCGATTGGCTACAAATTTGAGGTCACTGACTTCCAGACAGTTAGTGCTTTAGACGCTGCGCAAGGCAATTTTAAATCATCGATTTTTGCCGGTAAACATGTCGTTGTCGGCTATGTAGGCTCGCAAGAAAGTGAATTGGTCAAACTCCCTAGATGGGGATATGAAGCCAAAAGTTTTAGCGCGATCTATGCAGCGGAAAGCCTAAAGAGCGGCGGAGTAACCTATGTCACGCGGGTAGAAGTATTCCTCGCTTTCTTTTTCATGCTTGTTGGCGTGGTTATCCTTCTTCGAAAGGCCCGTTGGGTTGGCTATGCCGGAATAGTGGGCGTTTTCATTGGCGGCTTGATCGTGCCAATTTTCATGCCTCTTTATCTTGAGCTTTCCGCAGCAGGTGTTTTGCTCTTGTCCTTCGCTGGCTTTAGAGGATTCAATCGCTGGCGCAGTTCGATCGAAATGCGATCGGGCGAGAGCGGATTGCCTACCTTGAAGGCGCTGGCGCGCAAGCTTCAGAATACCAAAACACTTGAAAATCAGTCTTTGGTGACAGCCAAATTGCACGGTCTCTCTGATGCTATGGCCATGCTGGATGATGACGGAAGGTTGAAGTATTTTGAGGCAATTGCAGCACGGCTAAAAATCGCAAATAAGAACCTCGACCTATTTGCCAATAGCGGCGAGCATATCGTCTGGTATGAGCGCTTTGAGCAGCGTGACATATTGCAATCGCATTTGGTTGCGCTGAAAGCCATTTTTGCCAATCCGCTGGAGATTAATGGAAAATTCTTCGATGTGCCTGTGACTTTTGCAGCCGATCTGAGCTTTGGTGAAGCGGCGGCTAAGCGGATCAGCAATGTGATTGCACTCGCAGATAAGACGTCTTTGGCAGAGACGCCTATCCTGATCGGCGACGAGGCCACTGCAAAAGACCGCGAATGGACTGTGTCCTTGCAATCCAGCATTGATGCGGCTTTGAAAAAGGGCGAGATTTTTCCCGTTTTCCAGCCAAAGATATGTTTGGATGATGGCTCAATCTGCGGATATGAGGCGTTGGTTCGCTGGAACGATAAGGAACGCGGCTTTATCAGCCCAGCCTATTTCATCGAACAATGCGAGCAAGCGGGCCGCATGGGCAAGTTAACGCAATTTATGCTGGATCAATCAATCCGGCAGTATCAAGCTTCTGCCGCCTATCAATATGGCGGCACATTGGCGGTGAATATCTCCTCCACCATGTTCTCTGATACCAGCCTGCCGCAAATGGTCGCCGACATTTTGGACGCAACGGGCTTTCCAGAAGAGCGCCTAGTCATCGAAGTTACCGAAACCGCCAGAATTCACGATCCCAAAACGGCGAAATCGGTTTTGAATGCACTGGCATCCATTGGTGTGGGCTTGTCATTGGATGACTTTGGGACGGGAACGGCGGGTCTTGAAACGCTGTATACTTACCCGTTTAGCGAAATTAAGATCGACCGCGCCTTTATTGCCGGGCTCAATTCTGATCCCAAAGCGCGCCTTATCTGCAACCAAGTCATTGCACTGGGCAATTCGTTGAATATGAATGTGGTGGCCGAAGGGATTGAAGACCTGGCCACAATGATGGCGCTGAAGCAAATGGGCTGTCCTATGATGCAAGGATTTTATCTTGGACGCCCTGAAGTAGAGCCGGCCATCGAGCCTTTGGTGCGACTGGATTTAACAGGAAATTAACCTTAGGTCTTTACATCCCATTAACTAAGTGCATTATGGAGCGGTCGAAAAAAGGAGATCGCACATGTTGGGTTCTTGGTTAGATTGGTTCTAGACCAATTCATAAAAACAACGACTTAGGGGGCCTTGGGGCCCCCTTTTTCATGCCTGAAGCCCTGAGTTCAGCCCGGATTTATGGTTAAGTGATTCGCACCATTTCGGATCAAAACGCCAATATCTCGCGTGTTTCATCGCTGCTTTGTTAACGCAATTCGTAGTCAATACGGCCAGCATCAGGCCCAAATACAGCAAACCCGCACCCCTTTTTAAAGGGATACGGGATTACTGTACCAAACAATCAAAAGGTGGTTTGCTCGAAGCCTCTTGAAGCGAGGCCGGAAGCTTACTCAACCAAGGCTTTAATCCGCTGAGCCTCTGATTGCTCCTCTTCTTCTTCTGCGACCGAAAAGCTGCTGGGCTGATTTTTTATGCCCCAACGCGTTTGAAAATCGTCAATGCGGTGCATCTGTTCCTCGCGTTCACGCTTATTGTGCCGCCATCCAAAGACGCCAACCACGCAGCCCAATGCAAACAAAGATGCAAGCGATGTCGTATTCACAATATTGGTCCCGCTAAGGCCAAAGATTAGCAAGCACCACAAGACGATCAATCCGCCAATGCCCATCAATGGCCAGCCGAACATGCTGCGAGAATAGGCATATTGGCGCTCGCGCGTATATTGATCACGCTCGCCCCAGCCTTGCTGGCGGCCTGCTTCAAAATCCATATCCGACATAATTTATCCTCTCGACGGGCCAAGCCCGAAGCTTTGTGACCAATCCATCCAGTCTTGATCGTAACCGTTTTGCTTTAATCGTTGAAAATGCCCGATGAAGCCGATGATGACGGAGATTGTTAAGATCTGTGTGGGGGCGGTTCGCAATATTGAGTAGGCCATCTCGTCGATATCCAACTGCACTGCTCTGGAAAAGTGACTGAAAACCGCCAGCAATTGGCCTCCCGCTGCGACAAGTGGCCAAATACGATTGGCGTTCAAGGCTATGGCCACGAAACCAATGGCGAGCACCAAATCAGCCAATAGCGCGATAGTGTCTACGCTGGAAAAGATCGGCGAGATTTTCGCATAAAAGGCGGACTGAATGAGTAATGAGAGAACAATCACGCTCGTCCCAAACAATTCTGGCTGACCCGATTTCTCCCCCTTGGCGGTTCTCAGAACCTTCCAACCTGCAAGCAGAATACATACTGCAAGCGGCGCCAGGCCCAAAGTAACGCGCCAATCAGAGAAATCGGGCGCAGACAATTACTTGTTCACCAGTTTGAGAGGTGTCACTTCTTTTACAGAAGCATCTGGGCATTCCCAAGGGTAAGAATTTTTGACTTCAAATGCGTCTGCGACGCTTGCGTGTGCTGCGACGACTTTCATGCGCGCTTCGATCAAATGTTTTTGTGCATCAGCCATACGGGCGAGCGCTTTTTGTCCAGTGGCAGCGTCCATATTTGCTTCGATGCGGTAATCCGCCATTAGCGCCATCAATTGAGCGGCTTGGACAATTTCCATGTCAACGCCGTCTTCCAAATTATGCATTGCTGCGCTGATAGCTTTTGCTTGTTGATCCTGTTGCATTTTTAAACCCCTAATCATCTATAGTTGATCGAGAAGGCTCTCGCAGTTTGATCAGATCAGAACGCTCAATGATGTCGCAATGGACATCATCAAAAGACCGATCATGGCAATCGATATTGCGATTGCAATGACTAGTCCTATCCGACCCCAACGCCCAAACTGTGCGTCGATTGCCTCCAGGAAAGAGGATCGCGGGACTATGCCTGCACCCTTTGTTTCCTGAGGAGGTGATTGATCCACATCGGATGTAATATCGAGGTGGGGAAAGGCATATATGGGTTGTCCGCATATCGATCTAAGCTCAACAAAACGCCGGATACTCGAATTGCGATCAGTGGTTTCAAGCTTGTCGCGCACATAGGCAATGCGCTGCTCAACTGTGCTGGGCGATATGTCCAATTCCCGCGCAATCAGCTTGTTGCTTTTATGCTGAGCGGCCAATTCCATCACTGCCGTTTGCCGCTTAGTGAGGCGGTCCAGTGCCTCGGCCGCGCTGGCTATTTCAAGATCAGATGGTGTGCCCATGTAATTTTGTCTTAAATCAAACCCTGTCTTGTCTACCAGCAAAATAAATTAACCCTTTGATCCTTTGAGTTTTCGTGCCGAGTAATCGCTGCGTCTTTGAGCCAGAATTAGCCTATTTGCGGCGCTCTAAGCACTATTTTAACGCGCGTTAATTTTGCGAAGGCGGCTTATGGGCTTGGATGTTGTGTTTTGCCGGTCTCTCCAGATCGGATGTTTCACTGCTTTACTAAAAGGGGTTCGCATCCTTTCATCACGATCGAGCCGAGTGATGGAGAAATTGCGATGTTTGCGAGCGAAACAGCCTTGAGTGGCGCAAGAGGCAGCCATGCAGAAGTGCAATTGGAAAAGCTCCAAGGGCGATCGCGAGCCGCAAAACTGGTATCTTCCGGCACACAAGCTGAGGAAGGCAGGCTGATCGGCCACTATATTGAGGATGATGCCCTTGATGCGCTGGCCCTTACTGGGATGTTGAATGGGGAAGGCGATATCAGCCTGACGACCAGTACATCATTGCACGATTTTGAAGATTGGATCGAAGGCGGTGATCTCGATTTTGTCTTGGTTGATATTTATCGCCCCGATTCTCGGTCATTTGAGGATGAAGTGAAACGTATCCGGGCATTTTCCAATGCTGCAATATTCTTCATCACGGGCGATGAAGCGAAATTCTACGTCGATGATGCATTGGAAGTGGGGGCCGAAGGGGTTTTGGAAAAGGAGGCTTTGACGGCTCAGGGGCTGCTCAAGGTCTTGCGAAAGGCGGTAAAGGCGCGGCAAGAGGACCTAAATCGCGGCTGTTTCATGGCCAATGGTGCACCTTCAATGGGAGCAGGGCGCGGCACAGATATTGCGGGCGGCGATAAAGGCACGTGCTCGCAAGATCAGGCCGAGGATCACTCTGATTGGCTTGTTTTGCCGGCAGAGCAACAGACAAATAGCGTTGATCCGCAGCGGTTCGAAACGGCGCAGAATTACCTCAATGACGCGCTCAAGGGGATTGCTGCAAATGGTGATAGCGCCCTGCCATTGGGCGAGATATTGGGCGCGGTCGCGGACGCACAGATTTTGCTTAAGGCCTTCGCTCAAAACCGGCCAAATGGCGCTCAGCCAGCATCTAAATCAGCGCCCCGAGCCATCCGCGACTTGCAGCGCACTGCGCTATCGGCGGCAAAGCAGCGCGGCATCAAACTGGCTTTCCATGCTGAGGCATCTGTATTTGACGATGCCGCATTGAGCGAGATCAGCTTGTGTATTCGCAGCCTGCTAAAAGCGGTCATCATTGGCAGTCCAAAGGGTGCGACAATCCAATTCAATGGGTTGGGCAATGCAGACGGGATCCGGCTTAGTATCACCTCTACAGCGGTATTTCCGTTCGATATTGGTGACGTTATTGATAAAAGGATAATTGGAAGAATAAATAACTTATCATCAACAATACTAATGACAGCCGCGTGTATGTTGCTACAGATCGATTCGTCCAAAATTACAGTATTTAAGAGAAAATTCTTAAATACTGTACTTATTGATATTCAGGATGATTGATCGATGGCAAAAAAACTCCGCACTGCACATGTGCCCAAGACTAGTCAGTCTAAGGTCAAGCCGGAGTTAAACAAAAGCGAGTACCCCAAATTCGTTATCGGCCTTGGTGCCTCTGCTGGCGGGCTAGAGGCTTTGGAGCAATTTTTCGATCATGCGCGCGATGATGCTGGGGCCGCCTATATTGTTGTGATGCACCTCTCGCGCGACTTTAAGAGCATGCTCGATGATCTGCTCGCACGCCGCACAAGTATGAAAGTGCTCGCCGCCGAAAATGGGCAGGCATTGGAAGGGGATACAATTTATGTGATCCAGCCCAACACTTCTCTCGAAGTGGAAGGCACCAAGCTCAAAGTCGAAGAGCGTGAGACTATCGGTTCAGAAGGCGTTGTGACAGCGGTTGATACGCTGTTTCGGTCAATCGCGGAAAGCTGGGGAGAGCGCGGCGCGGCGATTGTGCTGTCGGGTTCTGGTTCAGATGGCGCGCGCGGCATTCGCAGTGTCCGGCAGGCAGGTGGTTTCACCTGCGCGCAGTCACCTGAAACAGCCAAGTTTGACCCCATGCCAATTGCCGCGATTGCAACCGAAGAGGTCAATGCCGTCGAGCCGCCAGAACAATTGGCGCGCACCGTTATAGAGGGCCTGATGATGCCCATGTCCTCACGTCTTTCTTCTGCGAAGAGTGATGATGACAAGGCAATGGCGCAAATCGTCGACGCGGTGATCGGGGCGACGACGTTGAAAGCGGAGGAATATAAGCATTCCACGTTTGCACGGCGTGTGAGCCGCCGGATGATGAACCGCCGAATTGATGATCTGGGCGAGTATTCGCGGATCGTTGCGCAGGATAAGTCTGAGGCTAAAGCGCTTAGCGATGACTTGCTGATCGGGGTGACTGAGTTTTTCCGTGACACGGGGCCTTTCAAGACGATCAAGCAGGTTATCGTGCCGCAGATCATCCAAAAGGCGCATGAAGAAAAACGCGGTATCCGAATTTGGATCGCTGGATGTGCCACTGGCGAGGAGGCCTATACGATCGCGATATTGTTTCGTGAGGCTTTGCGCGACATGCCATTTGAAATCGATGTGCAATTGTTCGCATCTGATATTTCCCGCAAGCATTTGGATATCGCCAGCCGCGGCAGTTACACCAGCGATCAAGTCGCCAATATTCCGCGCACTTTGCTAGAGCGCTATTTCGAATTTGACGATGAGCTCAATAGCTGGACTGTGACAAAGCGCGTGCGCAAGATGATCGTCTTTGCTCCCCATGATTTGCTGTCTGATCCGCCCTTTACCAAGCTTGATCTGGTGACCTGCCGCAATGTGCTGATTTACTTCTCGGTCGAAGCGCAGCAGCGCATTCTGGGTGGTTTCGCCTTTGGTTTGGTTCCCGGGGCGTTTCTATTCCTTGGGTCGAGTGAGACAATCGGCGGGCAAGGGGATGTTTTCGAATTTGTAGATGGACGCCAGCGCATCTTCCGCCGCACACCGGACCGCGTCAGCCTGCGCTCGATGAGCAAAGCTCGGTCGCTTTTCCCAGGCAAAACCGCAGCGACATTGGCACCTGCCCGCAAATCCGCGACCGTGCGCAGCACCGAGCTGCAACCTGCTTATACAGCTTTGCTCAGCGAATATGCGCCGGCCAGCCTGCTGTTTTCTAGCGACCGCGAATTGCTGCATAGTTTTGGCGATGCCCACCGCTTTTTGAGGCCGCCTGCCGGTGTCGCCAATTTGGACATCACAGAGATGGTGGATGCCTCGCTCAAAACGCCAATGATTGTGGCGCTAGAACGCGCTTCACGCGATCTGAAGTCGCTGACTTTTAGCAAAATCGCGCTCACATCGCATCCATCAGAAGGCTTGCTCGTCGATTTGACTGTGCGTCCGCTGAAGGCGGAAAGCGATGGCGCCGCGACAAATTTTCTGGCGATCATTGACGATCATAAGGCTAATGCAGCCGCCCCTGCAGAATTTGCGTCTGTGCAAGCGATCAATGCCGATGAACTGATGAGCAGCCGGCAAACTGAGCTTGAGCAGGAATTGAACCGAACGCGCGAGGCTCTGCAATCCACCATTGAGGAGATTGAGACCGCCAATGAGGAATTGCAGGCATCTAACGAGGAATTGATGTCGGCCAATGAGGAGCTGCAATCCACCAATGAGGAATTGAGTTCGGTCAATGAAGAGCTTTACACGGTCAATGCCGAATACCACCGTCAAAATGACGAGCTGA
>CALFEA010000294.1 GCA_937950385.1 uncultured Altererythrobacter sp.
ACTGGCCTCACCGCAGCAGATATTGGCGAGCTTCCAGCTGGTGCGCGCGTTCAGCAGCAAGTAATCTTCAGCCGCGACATTCAAGATCGCGAACGTCTGACGTTGAACGGTGCGCTGCAATATGCGTGGGGTGATGACACCACTGTGACTTTGGATGGCCTCTATTCTAAGTTCGACATTAGCTCGTTCGACACGCAATTCTCAGGCTTCTTCAGCCCGCCATTCATCAACCCTCAGATTGATGCAAATGGCACGGTAACATCCTTCAACCGCCCCAGCATCGACTTCCAAAACCGCAACCCTGCGATTGCTGGCGATGTGGGTCTGTCACAAAACGATAACGTTCTAACATCGAACAACCGCGAAGCAGAAACCTTTGCTTTCGGTTTTAATGTGGAAACGCAGGTCAGCGATACGCTCGGCTTTGTGTTTGATACCAGCTGGTCGAAAGCTGAGCGGGACGGAACCAATCCATTTGTGGTTCTTGGCGCGCTTGCGCCAACATCGCCGCTGATTGAATCCACCAGCACTTCTGGCATTTCCACAATCACCAATATCAATGCCGCAGACTTTGTTGATCCTTCGCTGCAGCGTTTGCACTTCGTGAACGTCAATCGCACGGTTGTCGAAGATGAAGTGTTCGAAGCGCGCATCGACGGCAATTGGGAGGTTGATGCCGGCCCATTGGTCGAAGTGACCTTTGGCGGCATTTACACCAGCCGTGAAAAATCACGCGATCTGTTCGACAACTTTGCCGATCCAGATGGCGCAGGCCCTCTGGGCGCTGGTAATATCTTCTGCGCATATTGCGGTTACACAGTTCCGTTCAACACCGGAATTTTGAACGAGTTTTCATTCAATGAATTCCTTTCTGGCGTAGACGGTGCGGATACTGTTCCAGCAACGATCTTGAACGCTAGCTTTGCAGATGCTTTTGCAGAGCTGAACAACCCAGCCAATATCAACGATCCAAACCGGACCGGCGGCAACACAGCAGCTTTGCTCGCCTATCTCAACGGACCAGGCATTGATCCGCGCTTTGGCATTTACACTCCAACATTCAACGCATCAGGCAGCTTTGCTGTGCAAGAGAAGATCTACGCTGGATATTTCAACACAGAATGGGGCGGTGATTTCGGCGGTGATTTGCCATGGGCTGCCAATGTCGGCTTCCGTATCGCCTTTACCGATGTAGTATCCAGCGGCGTTGACCAGCCAGTGGTTGAATTCACAGCGAACATCAATGACACGCAATTGGAGCCTGTGCTTGGCGGAGCAACGCCAACATCGGTCACCAATGACTATGTGAACTTCTTGCCGACGGTGAACTTTAAAGTTGAACCATCAGCCGACACCGTTCTGCGCATGAGCTACGCCAAGACTGTGACGCGTCCTACGCTCACGGCTTTGGGTGTTGCCAATGTGTTTGGCGGCCGTTCTGACGCGCCAACAAGTGGCGGCGGCAACCCGCTGCTGGAATCGTTCGAAGCGGATAATTTCGATGTATCGTTCGAATATTACTTCGACACTTTGAGCTATTTCAGCGTTGCAGGCTTCCACAAGGAACTGGGCAACTTTATCCAAAGCGAAACGGTTCTGATCCCGCAGCAAATCCGTCTGTTCGATTCAAACGGTGTAATCCCGGACGAGATCGTAACCGAAGACTTCTCTGATACGCGTCAGCGTAACGGGCTTTCCGGTAGTATCACCGGCCTTGAAGTTGCCTTCCAAAAGACGTTTGACAACGGCTTTGGCGGTATCATCAACTACACCTATGTGAATGCCAGCCGCGACAATGCACCAGAAGGCGATCTGGGCTTTAACGGCTTTACGCCGCACACAGTCAACGCAACCGCATTCTACGAAGGCGACCGTTTGTCAGCGCGTGTCTCCTACAACTACCGCGATGGCTTCTTGGTATTGGGTCAAGCTGAATTTGCTGAACCACGCCAGCGTGAAAGCTTTGGTCAATTGGACTTCTCAGCTAGCTATGAGCTGACAGACCAGTTCCAAATCTTTGCAGAAGGTCTGAACGTATTGGGCGAAGACACACGCGACTTCTCGCGCTTCCCTAACCGTTTGCTGACATACACACGGACCGGTGCTCGCTACACAGCGGGCGTGCGGGCAACGTTCTAAGGATAATCCGGTTTAACCGGGTCACAGGTAGGCGGGCACTCTATCCCTGGGGTGTCCGCCTTTTTGTTTTAAGGGCAAGTTTTGGAGGCTGGCTTGCAAGAATGTTAGTCTTGCCGCATCAGCTTTACTGAAGGTCCAGAACAATGAGCGCCGCAAAAGGCGCCAAGTATGGGATCGGGAGAAAATACTAATGAGCACGGTTCAGATCGCCGTCTTTTTCGCCATCACGGCGCTAATCGCTTTTGCCACTTACATGCATTGCCGCGGCAAGCTGACCGATGGGCATTCGGGTGAGAAAGATTACTTCCTCGCGAGCGGCGGGCTGAAATGGTATTTTATCGCCGGTTCGATCACGCTGACGAACCTTTCTACTGATCAGCTTATCGGGATGAACGGCAATCAGATGGCGCTGCTCGCGTGGTGGGAATTTGCCGCTGTTGCGGGCCTGCTTGTGCTGACCTTTGTGTTCCTTCCGGTCTATTACAAAAACAATTGCACCACGACGACCGAGCTTTTGCAGAAGAAATATAATGACAAGCACATCCGCGCGCTAATTAGCGTTTTGTTTTTGCTCGGCAATTTGTTCATTTTTCTGCCAGCGATTTTGTACGGCGGATCGCTTTTCCTCTTATCAATGGTGGGGCTGGATACGGGCCTTGAGAATATCCTGATCGTCGCGGTGATCCTTGCCACAGTGGGCGCATGTTATGCGATTTTTGGCGGGCTGAGAGCGGTTGCCGTGTCGGATACATATTCCGGCGTTTTAATCCTCGGCCTCGCGCTGCTGGTCGTCTATCTCGCGCTTCAAGCGATTGATTTTGACCTCACCGGAATTCCGGCAGATCGGCTTACGCTCATTGGGAGCAATGACAGCCCCATTCCGTGGCACACGCTGCTGACGGGAATGATTTTTATCCAGACGTTTTACTGGTCGACCAACCAGACGATTACGCAGCGCGCCATGGCTGCACCCAATATTAAAGAAGCGCAAAAAGGCGTTCTGACAGCGGCAGGCATTCGCTTGCTGATCGTGCCTGCGATTGTCGTTATTCCGGGCATAGTCTCATACAAGCTCTACGGCGATGTGGGCGATGCCGCATACGGGCGCATTGTTGGCGATGTGCTGCCTTTGTGGCTGTCGGGAGCGTTCGCTGCAGCATTGGCGGCAGCGGTGCTGACAACGTTTAATTCCATCCTCAACGCTTCTGCCGCGCTTTATGTCTGCGACATTCATGAAGCCTATGTGGACCGCCCCAAATCGGTCGCCAAACTGTCCGCAGTGGTCTCCATTGTGATGAGCGTTTTGGCGCTGGTGCTGGTACCGTTCTTCGCCAGTCAGGAAAGCCTGATCAATACGGTGCAAGAGCTTTACGGGCTTCTCTCCATGCCGATCCTTTCCGCCTTTGTCGTTTGCTTATTGTTCAAGAATGTGAAGGCTGGCGCCGCGATGATCGGCGTGGTCACGGGCGTCGCGTTTTATGGCTTTTGGAGCATGGTGTGGGAACCTGCGCATTACATCCACGGCATGGCGGTGACGCTGATCCTCTCGGTTGTAACAGCGCTGGTGATGAACAAGCTGGTCTTTGGCGAAACGCCGGTATTTTCGCTGGGCGGAGCGGATACGGCAGCTGAACCTGCTTGAGGTGAACGCGGATTGCTCCTAGCGGGGCGTCATGACCGATCTGAAACCCGCGCCGAATGGCTGGATTATTCTGGATAAGCCGCGCGGGCTTGGCTCGACGCAGGCAGTGGCGGCGATGAAGCGAAACCTGCGCGAAGGCGGCTATGCCAAAACCAAGGTCGGCCATGGCGGCACGCTTGACCCGCTGGCCGAGGGCGTTTTGCCGATTGCTCTGGGCGAGGCGACCAAGCTTGCCGGGCGGATGCTCGATGCTAGCAAAATCTATGACTTCACGGTAAAATT
>CALFEA010000295.1 GCA_937950385.1 uncultured Altererythrobacter sp.
CGATATCTTGCTGCTCGATGAGCCATCGAACCACCTCGATCTAGAGGCGACCTTATGGCTGGAAAACTTCCTCAAATCCTATCCCGCCACGCTGCTGGTCATCAGCCATGAACGCGATCTGCTGAATAAGGTCGTCGATCATATTCTGCATCTGCAAGGCGGAGAGCTGACGCTTTATTCCGGCGGCTATGATGCGTTTGAGAAACAGCGCGCTGAACGGGCGGCGCAATTGGCATCGGCCAAGGCTTCGCAAGATGCGCAGCGTGCGCGCCTGCAAGATTATGTCGCCCGCAATAGCGCGCGGGCCTCGACCGCCAAGCAGGCGCAATCGCGCGCCAAAATGCTGGCGCGGATGCAGCCAATCGCCGCATTGATTGAGGATCCAACGCTCAGCTTTGGCTTTCCCGATCCGGCTGAATTGCGCTCACCAATGATTACGGTGGAAAGTGCAGCAGTGGGTTATGGCGAAGCGCCGCCGATTTTGAAGCGACTGAACTTTCGGATTGATGCCGATGACCGGATCGCGCTGCTGGGCCGCAATGGCAATGGTAAGACGACGCTTGCACGGCTGCTTGCATCGCAGCTTCAACCGGCAGAAGGCGAAGTGAATGCGCCTGGCCGTCTCAAAGTGGGCTATTTCACGCAATATCAGGTGGAGGAATTGTCTGCCGATGAAACCCCGCTCGATCTGATGACCCGCGCAATGAAGGGCGAGGCGCAGGGCGCTGTTCGGGCGCAATTGGGCCGCTTTGGCTTTTCCGGTCCGCGCGCTGGGCAGATGGTTGCGAAACTATCAGGCGGAGAGCGGGCGCGGCTGGCGCTGGCGCTGATCACCCGTGATGCACCGCATTTGCTCATTCTGGATGAGCCAACCAACCACCTGGATGTGGATGCGCGCGAGGCGCTGATCCAAGCGCTCAATGATTATTCCGGCGCGGTCATCCTGATCAGCCACGACCGCCATATGGTCGAGCTCACATCAGACCGGCTGGTGCTGGTCGACGATGGCACGGCGCGCGAATATGATGGCAGCATGGAAAATTACATCGACTTTGTGCTGGGCCGTAAACAGCCCAAGGATGAGCGCGGCGGCGGTAAGAAACGCGGCGCAGGCGGCAAAAACGCTGGCGCAAAGCTGCGCAAAGCCAAAGCCGAATTGACCAAGGCCGAAGACGCGATTGCGCGCCTAACTGCTGAAACCGAGCGGCTTGATCAGCTAATTCTTGACCAAAGCGGCGCCGCGGCCGGGCCAGACAGCACAGCGATGCAGACTTTGCTCACGCAGCGCGCAGAGGCTGGCGATCGGCTGGCAGAGGCAGAGGAGGCATGGCTTGCCGCTGGCGCTGCGCTGGAGAGCGGCGATTAGGCGGCACGCCATCGGCGCTGCGGGAATTTAAGACGCACACCCGCCCGTTTCATTGATGAAAAGCGCGCCCGCGTTTACCATTCGCTAACCAATATTCTTCATGCCTGTTTGGGACATCTCAAACGGGGAAAATAATGGTTCAGAATTCAGTTCAGCCCACACAAAACAGCGGCGTAATCGACGTTGATGTGGCCATCATTGGCGCAGGCCCAGCCGGTCTGACCGCCGGATATTTGCTGACCAAGCAAGGCAAGACTGTCGCGATCATCGAAAAGGATGACACTTATGTGGGCGGCATCAGCCGCACGGTTGAGCATGAGGGTTACCGGTTCGACATCGGCGGCCACCGCTTTTTCTCCAAATCACAGCAAGTCGTCGATTTGTGGAATGAAATCCTTCCCGATGATTTCATCCAGCGTCCGCGCATGAGCCGCATCTATTATGAAGGTAAATTCTATTCCTACCCTCTGCGCGCCTTTGAAGCTTTGGGGAACCTGGGCATTCTGCGCAGCACGGCCTGCATGGTCAGCTATTTGCGCTACAAACTCTTCCCGATCAAAGATGTGAAGAGCTTTGAAGATTGGACCACAAACCAGTTCGGCAAGAAGCTCTATTCAATCTTTTTCAAGACCTATACGGAAAAAGTATGGGGCATGCCCTGCGATGAGATGAGCGCCGATTGGGCCGCTCAACGTATTAAGGGCCTATCGCTTTGGAGTGCGGTTATTGACGGGCTGAAACGCTCAATGGGCCTCAACAAAAAACCAAATGATGGCCAAGAGGTTAAAACTCTGCTCGAAACATTCCGCTATCCGCGCCTTGGGCCCGGCATGATGTGGGATGCAGCGCGCGATCACATTCTCGCCACTGGCAAGGGTCAGGTGTTGATGGGCCATTCGCTCGATCAATTGGCTGCTGACGGCAATGGCGGCTGGTCGATGACCGCGACCAGTGCAAACGGCAAAGTGCAAATCCGGGCGAAAGACGCGATCAGTTCTGCGCCAATGCGCGAGCTTTCCAAGCGCGTTCACCCGCTGCCGCAATCCAGCCTCCAGGCCGATAATCTGCGCTACCGCGATTTTCTCACCGTCGCTTTGATGGTGAAATCCGATGATTTGTTCCCCGACAATTGGATTTATATTCATGATGACCGGGTGCAAGTTGGCCGCGTGCAAAACTTCCGCAGCTGGTCACCTGAAATGATCCCGGATGAAGATATGGCCTGCGTTGGCTTAGAATATTTCTGCTTCGAAGGGGATGGTCTGTGGTCATCATCCGATGAAGATTTGATTGCGCAAGCGACCAAGGAAATGGAAATTCTCGGGCTTTGTGATCCAGCCAAAGTCGTTAGCGGCGCGGTTGTTCGTCAGGAAAAAGCATACCCTGTTTACGACGATGCCTATGAAGCCAATGTCGATGCGATGCGCATGGAATTGGAAGAGAAATTCCCATCGCTGCACATGGTCGGCCGCAATGGCATGCACCGTTATAACAATCAGGATCACGCGATGATGACCGCGATGCTGACAGTTGAAAACATCCTAGCGGGGACGCGTGTCTACGATACATGGTGCGTGAACGAGGATGCTGAATATCACGAGGCTGGCGATGAAGGTGAAGCAAAAGTTCTGCCTGCAGCCGAAGCGGCCGAGGCGGAAACACCTGCGACCAAACCTGTCACTCCGGATCAAGCCGCTGCGCTCAATTCTATGCGCGATGTCCCGACCAGCATTCGCAAGGCTGGATAGGTTAAAGCGGGCACTTTGGGGGCAAATATGCGCGATGTGATGACCAAATTAACCGACCTGCGCTTCATCCGCTATATTGCGGCAAGCGTAGGCGCATTGGCAGTGGATGTGGGCAGCTTTCTAGCGTTAATGGCGCTGGGAATGCTGGCTGCGCCTGCCTCTGCAATCGGTTACAGCTTGGGCATTCTGGCGCATTGGCTGCTTTCCAGCCGGACGGTGTTTCAAGATACGGTCGCAGCTGGCGGGACGCAGCGCACAAAGCAAAAGGCTTTGTTCGTCGTCTCTGCCTTGGTGGGCCTAGGCCTGACCACGGGGATTGTCGGCGGCGCTGATTTGGCGGGCGTGGACCCGCGTCTGGCGAAGATTTTGGCGATCGTGGTCAGCTTTACCGCCACTTGGCTGATCCGTTCAAAAATCGTCTTTCGCGCGGCATCCGGCGGCTAAAACGCCTTGCAGAACGCTCTGACCTTCGGCTTCAAAAAACGCGATTTTCTGCGCCGCGTTGCTCTGACTTGGGCAGCGATTGCCGCTGTAATTGGCCTTATTAATATTGGCGGCATTCTCAGCGCGCGTTTTCCTGATCCCGATGATATTATGCGGCTGTTGCAGGTCCGCGATTTACTGGCCGGGCAAAATTGGCTCGACCTTCACCAATACCGCGTTGATAGCGCCAATGGCGGCGTGCTGATGCATTGGTCGCGGCTGGTGGATATTCCGCTGGCTTTGGTGATTGGCGCGCTGACGCCATTGCTTGGTCAAACTGGTGCAGAGGTCGCTGCTTTGACCATTGTCCCGCTGATCACTTTGCTGATTGCGATGATGCTGACCGCGCGGATCGTATGGAAAGTGCTGGGCGAGGAACCCATCACTATGACGTGCATCGCGATAGTCCTATCCGTGCCCCTGCTTTTCCAACTGACGCCAATGCGGATTGACCATCATGGTTGGCAGATTGTTGGCGGTTTGATCGCGGTGAATGGCATCATGGCGCAGCGTGTTTGGCTTGGCGGATTGACCGCTGGTCTGGCGATGGCGGCATGGTTGTCGATCTCATTGGAAGGGCTGCCCTTAGCCGCTGCAATTTGCGCATTGATGGCGTGGCGCTGGTGGAGTGACGCCAGAAAACGCGGCTGGCTCGCATGGGTGATGGCAGGCCTCGCGGGCGGATCTGTGCTGTTTTACGGCTTGACGAAAAATGCAGAGGGGCTGGTCACTTATTGTGACGCCATCGGCCCTGCACATATCGCTATGTTTGTGTTTGGCGCAGCGGTTCTGGGCCTATTGGCACGGGCCAACCCCAAGACCCGCCTGACGCTTTTGGCGGGCTTTGCCTTGGCAGGCGGAGGCGCTTTGGCGATCCTATTTGCAGCCGCGCCAGATTGCGCTGGCAGCAATTTTTCAGCGCTTGATCCGCTCCTGACCACATTCTGGTATGAGCAGGTTTCTGAAGGTCTGCCGATCTGGCATCAGACACTCAGCGATGCCTTGCAAATCGCGGTGTTTCCGCTGCTTGGTATTATTGCCGCGATCCGTTTTGCACGGTCAAGCGAAGGGGCCTTGCGGACATTTTGGACCGAGTATTCAGCCCTATTGATCGCTGCATTTTTGGTGGCCATTTTGGTCGCGCGTGCTGGTGCATTGGCGGCCGCTTTGGCGGCGGTTCCCATGGGGTGGCAGATCGCGGCTTGGCTGAAAAGCATCCGCGAAATGAAGCGCCCAATGCTGCGTGTTCTGGCGATGATTGCATTGGTGGCCGTGCTCGCCCCGGCGATGCCAGTGAAGGCGGTGCAAAGCCTGCTGCCCGCGCAAAATTCCGCTAATCTGCAAATAGCGACCAAGGCCTCTTCCTGCAATATTGCGGAGAGCGCAAAGCTGCTTAGCGGTCTTCCAAAAGGCGAGATTTTTGCGCCCCTCGATATTTCCCCGCGCCTGCTTTTGGAGACACATCACAGTGTTGTCGCCACAGGCCATCATCGCGGCGAGAAGAGTATGGTGTTTGTAATCGAAACGCTAACCGGCCCGGCTGACGCGGCAAAATTGGCGCTGCAAAAGCGCGGATCGGATTATATCGCGCTTTGCCCAGACCTCAGCGAAGCGGCGATGTATGCGCATTCCAATGCTGATGGATTGGCCGCAAAATTAAGCGCTGGCGATGCGCCTGATTGGTTGGAGCCAATTGCGCTGGAGGGTCAAACCGGTCTCAAAGCATGGCGCATTTTGCCTGCAAAATAAGCGTGTGATCTGAGGGCATTACCCTGTGATCTCGGCTTTGGCCTCGTTTGGCCTTATCTGGCCTCGCTGTCTCAAATGCCTATTTAGGCGGGCTTAAAGTCCATTGCGACGCCATTGATGCAATGCCGTTTACCGGTCGGTTTTGGCCCATCGCTAAAGATATGGCCTAAATGTCCGCCGCAATCGGCACAGTGCACTTCGGTGCGGGGCACGCCGATTTTATAGTCGGTGGAGGTTTTTACAGCGCCCTTGTCAATCGCCGCCCAAAAGCTGGGCCAGCCGGTGCGGCTGTCGAATTTTGTGCGCGAGGAATAGAGCCGGTTGCCGCAGCCTGCACAGACGAATGTGCCGCGCCGTTTTTCCTTATCCAAGGGCGAGGAGAAAGGCCGCTCTGTCGCCGCCTCGCGCAAAACGCGGTATTCTGCCTTGGTCAGTTTTTTGCGCCACTGCGCATTGGTGAGCTTAACCGGGAAATTCTTCGCCTGAGCTGGCGCTGCTCCGCAAGCTGCCAGAACAGGCAGGGCTGCACTGGCGGCAAACCCCGCCAAGATATGGCGGCGTGATGTGTTGCAATCAGACATTATCGTTCCTCCAGCTTATGCGCAGTTCCTACCTATAGGTTCGCAGCAAATCGCCAAAAGGTTTCAATTGGCCCAAACCAACCTTTTAAAAGTCGGTGACTTCGACCTCAAGCACGCGGAAGCCCTCAACGAAATTGGCACGCACGCGCTTAACGTCGCCGGCCACATGCACGCGCATTTTCTTGGCTTGCAATTCCTCCAGCAAGATCCGCAATTGCAGCTCTGCCAGCCGCGCTCCTACGCAGCGGTGAATACCGTAACCAAAGGCGAGATGGCGGCGCGCATTTTCGCGGGTAATATCCAGCTTCGATGCGTTCTCAAAAACCTCCTCATCGCGGTTGGCAGAATTATACCACAGCACGACTTTATCGCCCTTTTTGATGGTCTGTCCGAACACTTCGGTATCCTCGGTGCAGGTCCGGCGCATATGTTTGAGCGGGGTTTGATAGCGGATGCATTCCTGCACAGCATTGGGGATGAGATCAGGCTGTTCTTCGAACAATTTGCGCTGATCGGGGAATTTATCCATCGCGTGAATAATGCCCGACATTGTGTTGCGCGTGGTGTCATTGCCGCCAACGATCAGCAGCACCAAATTGCCCATAAATTCCTGCGGGCTCATCTGGTTCATCGCAGGCGAATGGATCATCATGGAAATAAGGTCGAGGCCGGGTTCTTCGCCCGATTTCTTCGCCCATAATTCTTGGAAATATTGCGCCATTTCCATCTGAATACCGCGGCGGGTTTCTTCCATGCTTTTGCCTGCTAGCATCAGCTCGGTATCACCTGACCAATCGGACCAAAAGGTCAGCAGATCACGGTCTTCCCATGGGAAATCAAACAGCAAGGCGAGCATGCCCGTGGTTAGCGGGATGGAAACCTCATCGACCCAATTGAAGACCTTGCCGCGCGGCAGGGCGTCCAAACATTCGCTGGTGCGCTGGCGGATTGAATCTTCCATCCGCTTCATTTCAGCCGGTTTAAAAGCAGGCGCTACTGTGCGGCGCTGGCCGGTGTGCTTGGGCCGGTCCATCGCGATGAACATCGGCAATTCGAACCGTTCATCGGCCTCTTCATTCTCATCCTCGATCCGCTCAAGGATGGTGATGCCGCCATGTTCCCAGCTAGAGGAAAAAACCTCGGGCAAGGCTTCGATATGCTGGATAACCTTGTGGCTTACTGCGCTCCAATAGGGGCCGAACGGGCTCTCTGGGATGTAATGCAGCGGGCCTGCTTCGCGCATTTCGGCAAATATCGGTTCCCATGTGTTTTCGGCGTAAATATCGCTGCGGCTCGTATCCCATTTGTGCGGGTGGTCTGGTTTGGAATCCGGATTGGCGGCAAAATGCGCTTTCAATGCGTCATGCGCTTTAGGCGCGCGTGTCCATTGTTTTTGCTGCGGTTTGTCTTCGGCCAGCGTCGCCATATCTCTCTCCATTGGTGGCGACTCCTTAGTCAGGGCCGCGCTTAGGTTTGCATCCTGCCCGTATTGACATGAATGTCAATATGAGTTGCGAAGGCGAACCTAATGTTATGCAGGTGTGCGTTTAAGCAATCGCTGCCAGACCGAGCGCTTATTCGCACCTCCGCCTGAACCCGATTTCATTACCCGGCTGCGGAAGAGTTTCGCGCCGAAGCGGATGAAGATCAGCACCCAAATCGCTTGATAGAGGAACGCGGCCAGATGCGGCCACAATAGCTCGCTTTGGGCAGCGCGCGCTGTCATTGCAAAGGGGGAGCTCAGCGGGAAGGCTATGGTCGCCAATTCCACCCAAATGCTCGCGCCGACCAAAGCAAAGCTGGCGAAGATGAAGATGAAAAGCTGCATCATTGTTACCGGCATCGACAGGGTTTGCACCTCGCGCACTGTGCTTGCGAGCGCGCCAATCGTCAGGAAGATTGAGCCGATGAGGAGGTAACCCATGGAGAAATTGACGACGAACAAGAATGCAAACAGGGGCCAGCCAACGCCGGGCTCTGGCATATTGTCGACCACTGCGCGGTACCCGCCGACATCACCGCCCAGATAATAAAACAGCCCGGCAAGGCTGAACCATACTGAGATCCCGACCAAAGATATGGCCAGCATGGCGAATAATTTGCCAAGGAATACTGCATCCATCGGCAGGGCTGCGGCGAGGATTTCGATGATCTTATTGGCCTTTTCCTCAACCAGATTGGACAGGACCATGCCCGCCAGCATCATCATCAGCATGAAAAGCACAGTCATGGATGTTTGCGCTGTATCCTTGCGCTGGTCTTTGATCTTGAGCCCGCTGGTCTCGATTTCTTCGGTAACGAGATCGGGATAGGCAACCGTGCCGCCTGATTTGGTCAGTGCCAATTGCATGGCAATCAGCCCTTTCCATGCGTGCAGCCGATCGGGCGTCGCACTCAGCAAAGGCTCGTCCAAAGAGCCCGCCAGCACCGCGCCATATTTGCCGCTCGTGTCTTTTAAAACAGTGGCGGGATCGGCCGGGCCGCCGTTTCTTGCCAGTGGCAATCGTTCAATTTTGGGCACGGATCTTTCGCCCAATTGCTCCGCCATTTTTTCGCGTGCACGTTCCAAACGGATGGTGTCATTTTCCTCCATCTGAACAGCGATCGCTGGAAGAATTTTGGTCTCTGATTGGATCGAGCCAAGTCCAAAGGCGATGCCCATAACAATCGCGGGGAATAATGGCCCCAGCAGGAAAAACAGGAAGCTGCGCGAGAACAGGATCGCGGTAAAATCGCGCCGTGCCACAACATAAGCGGCTTGCAGCATGGTGAGGCGGGCGGTCTGAGAAGTATCGATCATGCGGCCTCTCCTGCTTCTTCGCCCATTTCAGCAGCGGCGGCCTCGCCAGCGATATGCACGAATGCGTCGTGCAGGCCCGCGCGCTCGATGGAAAGCGAGAGGATGCCTGCCTCGCCCTCGATTAGCTGGCGCAGCAAAGGTTCAACGCCGCCACCTGGCAGATCGAACATGAAGTAATCGCCTTCGCGCCGAGCGTCTTTTGGCAAGGCGTTTGTCCACGCCCCTTCGCGCGCCCGTGTTTCCAAACGCACTTGGGCCGGAATGCGGTCACGCGCAGCCTCCACGCTGCCGGCATAGGGCACTTTGCCGCCGGCAATGATCGCCACGCCTTCGCACAGGCGTTCGGCATGGTGGATGACATGGGTGGAGAAAATCACCGTGGTGCCGTCCTCTGCCAGCGCGCGGATCATGCGCTCCAGCTTGCCTTGATTGATGGCATCGAGGCCGGAGAACGGCTCGTCCAGAACCACCAATTTGGGCCGGTGGATGAGCGTGCCGAGCAATTGCACGGTCTGCGCCATGCCTTTCGACAGCTGGCGAATTTGCCGGTCGGCAGCATGAGACAGCCCGTGCTGCTCCAGCAATTCCAGCCCGCGCTTCTTGCCCTCTTCCAATGTCAGCCCGCGCAATGCGCCCATAAAGGCGACCGCTTCGATGGCTTTCATGCTTGGGTAAAGCCCGCGTTCTTCCGGCAAATAGCCGATCAACCGCGCAATATCATGCGGGCGGTCATGGCCAAACACGCGGCGCACGCCTTCGTCAGGGTCAATAATGCCGAGCAGCATGCGCAATGTCGTCGTTTTGCCCGCGCCATTGGGGCCAAGCACGCCGTAAATCGCGCCTTCTGGCACGGATAGATCGACATTATGCACCGCGATTGTGTCATCAAATCGTTTGACCAATCCGCGCGCTTCAATCGCCAAAGGACGGCTCTCGCCATTTCCTTCTGCTGTGATTTCCGATTTGCCCGAGGCTGTGTGTTCGCTTACCGCAATATCCATGGCTGCGGGGGTTAACCCTGATGGCTAAACAGGAGCAACCCCAAGCGTGGTTAACGCCGATGCAATCATTACCTTGCGCGAAGACCTGATCGCAGAGGCGCGGGCGCTTGGCTTTGCCGCGATTGGCTTTGCAGCGCCGGGCGAGGATGCGGTGCGCGCTAGCCGTTTAGAGACGTGGCTGGGCGAGGGCTATCACGGCGAGATGGAGTGGATGGAAGCGCGCGCAGATGTGCGCCGCTCGCCAGAGGCGATGTGGCCAGAGGCACGCAGCGTCATTGCGCTCGGTATGAGCTATGCGCCTGCATCGGACCCCTTCGCGCTGGAAGGCGATGACAAACACGCCCGCATTTCGGTCTATGCCCAGGGCAAGGATTATCACGATACGGTCAAGAAGAAGTTGAAGGCTTTGGGCCGCTGGATGAGCGCGAAGGCGCCCGATAAGCCCTTGAAAGTCTTCGTTGATACAGCGCCCGTAATGGAAAAACCTTTGGGCGAGGCGGCGGGACTTGGTTGGCAGGGCAAGCACACCAATCTGGTCAGCAAATCCCATGGCAATTGGCTGTTTCTAGGCGCGATTTATTCGACCATTCCCTTTGCCCCCGATGAGCCGCATGCCGATCGTTGCGGATCGTGCAATGCGTGCCAGACGGCGTGCCCAACCGATGCATTCCCCGCGCCTTACCAATTGGATGCGCGGCGCTGCATTTCCTACCTCACCATTGAGCATAAGGGCCCGATCCCAGAGGAATTTCGCAAGCCCATGGGCAACCGCATTTATGGCTGCGATGATTGCCTCGCCATATGCCCATGGAACAAATTTGCCGATACCGCGCACCGGCATAAGGATTTTGCTGCGCGTGCCGAATTGACCGCGCCGCGTTTGGATGAGTTGCTGGCGCTGGATGATGCTGGCTTTCGCACGCTGTTCTCAGGCTCGCCGATTAAGCGGATTGGGCGGGATAGATTTGTGCGCAATTGCGCGATTGCGGCTGGCAATAGTGGGAATGCAGATTTGCTGGGGGCGGTCAACGCCTTAGTGGATGATCCCGATCGAGTGGTGGCTGAAGCCGCGCAATGGGCCAAAGCTCAGCTCAGATCAGCGATTTAAGCGCGATTTCCGTGTCGGCCAGAACGTCTGCATCAATAACGCCGGGTTCGCTTTCCAGCAATTTGCGCGCCTGCACATAATCCTTGGCATTATTGACGCAATCAAAGGCAATCGGCCTGCCCTCTTTCAAATAGCAGACGGTAAATTTGCGCAGTTCAGGATCGCCGCGCAGCACCGTTTGGTCAAAGTCGAGGCTGAGGCCTGCGGTCTGCAATTTCAAATCATATTGGTTTGACCAGAACCACGGCAGCGCGTGATAGGCCTGTTTGTCGCCCATAATCGCGCGGGCGACCACATTGGCCATATCATTGGCGTTTTGTACCGATTCCAGCCGGATCACGGCTTGGCCTGCATAGGGATTGGCGTGGGTGGCGCAGTCGCCAATCGCATAAATATCGTCGAGCGATGTGCGGCAATAGACGTCGACATCGACACCGTTTGAGCCCGCCGCTCCGCTTGCGATCAGCGGCGCGACTGAGGGGATAATGCCAATCCCGACAATCACCATATCGGCAGGAAGAATTTCGCCGTCACCCAGCTTTACGCCGGTGACTTTTCCGTCCTCATCCTCGATGGCCTCAACCGCGGTTTCAAGCCGGAAATCGACGCCATGTTTCGTGTGCTCGGCCTGGTAAAAAGCGCTGAGTTCTTCCCCCGCAACGCGGGCCAAAACACGCGGCAATGCCTCTAGCAAAGTGACATCGCATTCCAATTTGCGCAGCACAGCGGCGGCTTCCAAGCCGATATAACCGCCGCCAATAATGACGGCCTTTTTCGCGCCCGCTTCCAATTGCGCCATGATCGCATCAACATCGCTGCGGTTGCGCACCGAATGGACATTTTTCAAGCTTGCGCCGGGACAAGACAATCGGCGCGGATCGCCGCCGCCTGCCCAGATGAGCTTGCGATAGCCAACCATGCTGCCATCAGACAAAGTGACTTGATGGCTCATCCAGTCAACTTCGGTCACAGCGGCGCCCAATTGCAGGGTAATACCTTTATCGGCCCAGAATTTCTCAGGGCGAATCATAATCCGCTCAAACGGCTTATCTCCGGCGAGATACTCCTTAGACAAGGGCGGGCGTTCATAGGGCGGATTGCTGTCACGCCCCAGCATTAGGATCGTGTCCTCATGCCCCTGTTGGCGCAGTGCAATGGCAACTTGGGCGGCAGCATGGCCTGTGCCCACAATGACGATATCAGCCGAATTCATGGACAAAAGCCTTGTCGCAAACGTCCCGAAGGTCAAGCGTAGAGGTGTAATTTCTGTAAGTTGAAGGCCGCTCTACCGCTCCAGCAGATTGCGCGCTTGGCTGGCGATTTGGGCCAGCATAGAGGGGGCAACATGCGGCTGCGCCTCTGCGCGGGCGACCATGGCGCGGAACTGGCTAATCGCGAGCGCATTTTCTTGGGCCCAGGCCTCCACCGCTTTGGCTGGATCGGATTTCTTCGCTTTACTGCGCAATAGTCGCCGCAGAAAATCGAGCCGCATATGCTGGAAATCGCGCGCTAGCCCTGCAACAAGCAGTCGTTCCCACACATCGGATGGCTCCATCAGTGATGCCGTGCTTTGCGCCCAATCAAGGCCGAGGCTAATGCCGAGCGCGCTGAATGCGCCGGTCAGCTTCTTGGGGGATATCTCTGCATCCTGTGCCAATTTGGCAAGGCCAGCTGAGCCGTCCAATTCGAACAAATGGGTGACTGCATCGGCAATATCTTTGGGCGCGCCACCGCTGGTGATTTCTGCATGCATTTTGGCGGATTGCTCGCGCGCTTGACCAACCAATAGCGTCTCTCGTGCACCGCTTAGCACTTTGACACCGGCGCGCAGTTCAGCCGCCAATTCAGATGGCGCGCGTTTGCCTGCCCCCAACCGCAGCAAATCGGCCATTTGGCCCCGTGCCGCGATCGCTACGCGCTCAAACAGCATGATCCGCGTGGGTTCAGGCATGTCGGCGCTATCCAGCATGCGCCACACTTTGCCCATGTCGAACAAAGCGTCGGCGGCCACAAATGCGCTGGCAACAAAATCGAGCGGGACGCTTTCTTCTTCGGCCAATTCAAACGGCGCCAAAAGGCCCAAACGGTTGATGATACGATTGGCAAGTTCGGTCGCGATCATCTCGCGCCGCAGCCGGTGGCCTTTGATTTGGACGGCATAGGTTTTGCGCATATCCTGCGGGAAAGCAGCGATGAGCGCGTCTTCCATGGCGGGATCATCAGGCAATGTGCTGGTTTCAATCGCGTCCTGCAAAACCAGCTTGGTTGATGACAGCAATACGGACAATTCTGGCCGAACCAAACCTTGCCCATCACTCGCGCGGCGCGAGAAGCTTTCATTGTCGGCCAGCCCCTCGGTCGAACGATCGAGATTGCCGCTTTCCTCCAATGTTTCCATCAGGCGCAAATATGATGCGGCGGCGTCTGGCCCGCTGGCTTCTGCGACAGATAACGCCAGCGCTTGGAGGCGGTTATCCTCCAGCACAATATCGCCGACCTCGTCCGTCATTTTCTCCAGCAGAGCATTGCGCTTTTTGGCGGATAATTTGCCAGATGCTTGCGCGGCCTGGAGTGCGATTTTGATATTCACTTCATTATCGGAACAATCCACGCCAGCAGAATTGTCGATGTAGTCAGTGTTGATCCGCCCACCTTTCAGCGCAAATTCGATCCGGCCTGCCTGCGTAATACCAAGGTTCGCGCCTTCGCCGATGACCTGCGCGCGCAGCTCGTTTGCCGATACACGCAAACCGTCATTGCCCGGATCACCAACCGCGATATTATTTTCTGCAGACGCCTTGATATAGGTGCCAATCCCGCCGAACCAGATGAGGCCGACCGGCGCTTTCAGAATTGCGCTGATCAAGGCTTCGGGTTCAAATTCAGCCTGGTCTACGCCAAGCGCGATCTGGGCTTGTTTGCTCAGCTTAATCAGCTTGGCATCGCGGGCAAAAACGCCGCCGTCTTTGGAGACAAGTTTGGCGGAGTAATCCTCCCAGCTAGAGCGCGGCAAATCATACAGACGCTGGCGTTCAGCCCAGCTTTTCGCCGGATCTGGGTCGGGATCGATAAAGATGTGCCGGTGGTCGAATGCGGCGACCAATTGGATCGATTTGGACAAAAGCATGCCATTGCCGAAGACATCGCCCGACATATCGCCGCAGCCGACAGCACGGACGGGTTCGGTTTGCACATCGATGCCCATCTCCAAGAAATGCCGCTGCACAGACACCCACGCACCGCGCGCCGTTATGCCCATGGCTTTGTGATCATAACCGTTCGAGCCGCCGCTGGCGAAGGCATCGCCCAGCCAAAAGCCCGCTTTTTCGGCGATAGCATTGGCGACATCAGAGAAACGCGCTGTGCCCTTATCGGCGGCAACCACGAAATAAGGGTCTTCGCCATCATGGGTGACCACATCGGATGGGTGGGTGGTTTTGCCGTCTTTCAGATTGTCGGTGACGGACAAAAGCGTGCGAATGAACAGCTCGTAACTGGCTTGACCCTCAGCCGCCCAAGCATTGCGGTCCAGTGCTGGGTCGGGCAATTGCTTAGGATAGAAACCGCCCTTCGCGCCTGCTGGCACGATGACCGCGTTTTTGACCCGCTGGGCCTTCATCAGGCCGAGAATTTCGGTGCGGAAATCATCGCGGCGGTCAGACCAGCGCAGGCCTCCGCGCGCAATCGGGCCAGAGCGCAAATGAATGCCCTCAACACGGCGGGAATAGACGAAAATTTCGCGCCAAGGCAGGGGTTTGGGCAGGCCAGGCACAGCGGCGGATTTGATCTTAAAGGCGAGCGCTTCTGTGGCGGCCGGGGCAAAGGCATTGGTGCGCAAAATCGCCTCTACCAAGGCATGATACAGCCGCAGCAAACGGTCATCATTAATCGCAGCGACTTTGCTCAGCCCAGCTTTGAGTGCGGCGCGCGCACTATTGGCGGCAGTCTCGCGCTTGCCCTTGAAGGCGGGGTCATGCTGAGCGGTGAACAGCGCGATTAGCGCCTTGGTGACTTTGGGTGCAGCGACCAATGCATCGACGACGGTGTAGATGGTAAAACCCATCCCCGTCTGACGCAAATAGCGGTAAAATGCGCGCAACCAATTGGCCTCACCCGCCGACAATCCCACAGCGACAACCAGCCGATTGAACGGGCCATTTTCGGCATCGCCATTGAGAACAGCGGCAATCGCTTCTTCTAAGTCTGGCGCACGGGCAAGCAATTCGCCGGCCTTGCTTCCAGCGGGCAAAGCGAGGTGGAAATCATGGATCTCACCCAGCAATCCGCCATCCAAGACGGTGGCGACCTCTGTCAAAACACGGAAACCGAAATTCTCCAGCACAGGCACGGCGTCGGACAAATCAAGTTCGCCGGAATGCTGATAAATTGTCAGATGCAGCTCATTATCATCGTCGCTGGGCAAACCGAACAGGCGGGCATCACGCAGACGTCCTTCACCGGCAGCATCTGTGGCCAGAGATCGCAGGCGCCGAATGTCGATTGCAGCGTCTTTTGGCGCATAAGTCGCGCGGTAGCTGGGCGGGAAAGCATCGGCATATCGCGCCGCCAATGCAGCCGCACGTGAGGCATCTTCAGTCTTGGCAAGAGCGCGTTCAACACCCTCGTTCCAACCGCGCAGCAGATCAAGCAATTGCGCCTCTAGATTGGCGCTGTCCGGCAGTTCGCCGGATTGGCGGATGTCGAGGACAAAGCGCAGCATGGCCAGATTGCCGCCTTCAACCTCAAGGCTCCAATCGAGCATTTGTGCGCCAGCCGATGTGACCAGCATATCCTCAATATCTTGGCGCACTTGAGTGGACAGCAAATCACGCGGCAACCACACGAAGGCAAATAAATGCCGTTTGAGCGGCGCTGCTGCGATGGCAATGCGCGGTCGAGGGCGATCAACCAGGCCCATCATTGTCGTGGCAAGGCGGGCAATATCCTTGCGCTCTAATCCGAGCAGCAAATCATGCGGGATCGCGGTGAGTGCATGGACCAAGGCTTTGCCGGCGTGGCTGCTGGGCTCAAATCCCAAATCCTGCGCGATCTGCTTGGAATGAACATGCAGCACCGGCAATTGGGCAGGGGGGCTGGCCAGCGCCGCGCTG
>CALFEA010000296.1 GCA_937950385.1 uncultured Altererythrobacter sp.
TGTTCAATGGAGATTGCGATTACGCGCGAGCGGTGCGATAGGCAAGCCATGTCGGGAGGATCGCAAAGCAGCTTTTGCGCTGCATCTTCACAGCACGTTTGGAAACGGAGGCGTCCGGTAGCATTAGGTTTGCTAACGGCGAGCTTTGTTGCGTTCAGCGCTCCAGTGGCTGCACAAGACACTGCGCCCGCGCCTGCAAAACCTTTGACTGCCGAAGAAATCGCTGAATTTGAACGCGAAACGTCTCAGGAACTCGCCGCAAATCCGCGCGCGCTGCCAGCTTCACCGCAAGCCGTAGGCGGCGACCTGCCGAAGAAACCCAAGGCACCCTCGACGCCGCGCGAAGTGGATTTTGAAGCCGACAGCGCATCTTATGACAATATCCGCGATATCATCACCGCATCCGGCAATGTGATGCTGAGCGACGGCGTACAAACCGTGCGGGCCGATGAATTGGAATGGGACCGCCGCAATCAAATCATCAACGCCAGCGGCAATATTCTGGTTAAGCGCGAAGACCGCTCTGTGCGCGGCGACAATGCGCAGTGGAATTTGGCAACAAAGACTATCCAAGTGGGCGGCAATGTCCGCCTTGTCGATGAGGCTGGAAACCAGCTTTACACTCAGTCAGTCGAGCTGGATGACGCCTTTGAAACCGGCGCAATCGAAGAGGTCTTGGTTGCCTTGCGCGCTGGTGGGCGATTGGCAGCACGGTCTGGCGAGCGCGGACAAGATGGCACGGTTATCCTCAATGATGCCGCCTATACCGCTTGCAAAGTTGAAGACCCTGATGGCTGCGGCAAAGACCCCAGCTGGCGTGTGACCGCCGATCAGGTCACATTTGATCCGGTCACCAATGTTGTCGATTTTGACGGCGCAATGCTGGAATTGTTCGGACGTCGCATTTTGCCGCTACCCGGTCTTGCAGTGCGCACAGACGGGCGCGCAATCTCTGGTTTTCTGGTCCCCGATTTGCGCATCTCTGAAAGCAATGGAGTTGAAGTCAGCGGCAATTATTACCAGCGGTTTGGCGACAATAAAGACCTTCTGCTGGGCGCGCATGTTTATACCGAAGTCGCGCCTATGGTGTCGGCTGAATGGCGGCATTTGACCGGCAAAGGCGCCTATCAAATCACCGGCTATGCGACCAATTCCAGCCGCATCTCCACCTTCACAGGCACGCCGGAAACACAGAAAGCTTTCCGCGGGCATGTGTTTGCCAATGGCCGGTTCCAATTTACGCCCGAATGGAGCTTCACCGGCTCGGTTCGTTTGGCCAGCGACCGGACATTCCTGCGCCGCTATGATATCAGCCGCGATGACCGTTTGCGCTCCACTTTCAATCTAGAGCGGATTGACGACGATAGCTATTTCTCGCTGGCTGGCTGGGCAACGCAGACATTGCAATTGGGCACGCCGCAGGGGCAAGTTCCCCTCGCCTTGCCAGTGATCGATTACCGCCGCCGCATCGCTGATCCGGTTCTGGGCGGCAATGTGGAATTGCAAGCCAACACTTTGGCGATTGTGCGCAAGGCTGGCCAAGATACGCAGCGCGCTTTCGTTGGTGCGAAATGGGATCTGCGCAAGCTCACCAATTACGGCCAAGTCGTCACCCTCACCGCTTTGGCACGCGGCGATGTCTATCACACCGATAGTACGCAGCTGACATCAACCGCAATTTACCGCGGCAACCCCGGCTGGCAGACCCGCGCTGTTGCACTGGCCGCTGTCGATATTGAATGGCCGCTGGTGGGCGAGGCATTTGGCGGCACGCAGGTTCTCAAACCCCGCATTCAATTGGTCGCAACCCCGCCGATCCGCAATCTAGCCGTTCCGAACGAGGATGCGCGCGCGATTGACTTAGAAGACAGCAATCTGTTCGCTCTCAACCGTTTCCCAGGATATGACCGGGTCGAAGACGGTGTGCGAGTAACATATGGCTTGGATTGGGAATTGCTGCGCCCTGGCTGGCGGATCAAAACTACGATTGGCCAATCTTACCGCTTTGACAAGGATCCTGCGATCCTGCCCGATGGCACGGGCCTGTCAGAGCGTATTTCCGACTTTGTTGGCCGCACAGAGGTCCGCTTTCGTGACCGCGTAAAACTCACTCACCGCTACCGCCTCGACAAAGACAATTTTGCCATCCGCCGCAATGAATTTGACGCGACCATCGGCAATGAGCGCGATTATATTGAGCTGGGCTACCTCAAGCTGGACCGCGACATTACCGTGTTCGAAGATTTGCAGGACCGGGAAGAATTGCGCGCCGCCGCCCGCATCAGCTTTGCGCGCTATTGGTCGGTATTTGGCTCTGGCGTGGTCAATCTAACGGACCGCGACGAAGACCCGACATTCGCCTCTGATGGCTTCGAACCGATCCGCACACGGCTTGGTGTCGCCTATGAGGATGATTGCCTAGAATTTGGTCTGACATGGCGCCGCGATTACGTGACGTCGGGCGATGCAGAGCGCGGTAACACCTTCCAATTGTTCTTTAGCTTGAAAAATCTGGGTTTCCGGTAACGCCGCCGATTGGCAGATGCGGCAAAGCGCGCTAATTGCTTGAGCACAAAGGGTGGGACATGAAACGAAACGCTGAGAGCCACTCAGCCAAGGTTCAGCACAGTTCTGCAAAATACTGTTACATAATTGGCGCGTAATCCGCGCTGCAATGGGAATGACCCTAGTGATTTTGAAGACTTTTAAAATTTGCACTCTTGCTCTTGCCGCCGGCTCGCTTGCTGTGACACCCAGCCTTGCGGCTGCGCAAAATGCCTCCCCTGCCGCAGCGCCCACCGCTGCCAACCCGCTGGGCATTCCGCAAAATGTCACAATTTTGGGCAATAATAATCCGAACGAGCGGTCCGCAACGGCGATCGTCAACGGGCAGGTTATCACCGGCACCGATATTGAGCAGCGCGTCGCGCTGGTTACATCCGCCTCGCAAAATGAGCTGACCGATGCAGATCGCCAGCGTTTGCGGATGCAAGTTTTGCGCAATCTAATCGATGAAACGCTGCAAATTCAGGCAGCTGTTGAGCAAGAAATTGCCCCTCCGCAGGGCGAGATTGACCAAACATACGCCCGCGTTGCGAGCCAGAATTTCGGTACAGATTTGGCCGCAATGGGCAAATATCTTGCCAGCGTTGGCTCCTCCACCGCATCACTCAAGCGCCAAATTCAAGGCGAATTGTCATGGAACAATTTGCTGCGCAGAAATGTGCGCCCATTTGTAAATGTCTCTGAAGAAGAGGCCAAGGAAGTCTTTGAAAAACGCGAGGCAGACCGCGGCACAGAAGAATATCGGATCGGCGAGATTTACCTCTCCGCCACCGCTGAAAACCGCGCCGCTGTGGCCCAAAATGGCCAACGGATTGTGGAACAATTGCAGCAAGGCGGCAGCTTTGTCGCTTACGCTCGGCAGTTTTCAGAAAGCTCCACTGCGTCGGTTGGCGGCGATTTGGGCTTTGTGCGCCTCAACACTTTGCCGGCGCAAATGGCGGATGCTGCACGCCAGATGCAAACTGGCCAGCTGGTCGGCCCGATTGAGATCCCGGGCGGCTTTGTCATTATGTATTTGATCGACAAGAAACAGGTTGCCATGGCTGACCCGCGCGATGCCGTGCTGAGCCTGAAGCAAGTTTCCATTTCATTCCCTGCTGGCACAACAGAGGCCGCTGCATCTAGCCAAGTTGAGGCCTTTACCACTGGCGTTGCCGCTTTGCGCGGCTGCGGAGATGCCGACACCGCCGCGGCTGCCTTTGGCGCCAGCGTTGTGACCAATGACGAAATTCGCGCACGGTCGCTGCCTGAGCAGCTTCAGCAATTGGTGCTCAGCTTGCAAGTGGGTCAAACCACCCCGCCTTTCGGTTCGATCGAAGAAGGCGTGCGGGTGTTGATGCTGTGCGGGCGCGATGATCCGCAGGCTGCCGCTGGCCCGTCAATTGAGCAGATCATGGCAGAGATTGAGGAAGAGCGTGTTGGCAAGCGGGCTCAACGTTATCTGCGCGACCTGCGCAATGATGCCTATATCGAGTATAATTGAGCCGATCTGTGCCTGCGCCCTTGCCCTTAGCAATCGCGCTGGGCGATCCGGCCGGCATTGGTCCTGAACTGATTGTCGAGGCGTGGGCACGGCGAGACAGTCTGCGTGCCTTTGCCGTTACCGGCGGCGCAGAGGTCTTGCGCCAAGCTGCCAAAATGCGCGGCACACATTGTCCTATTGTGGAAATTGCAGAACCCCATGAAGCAGCAGAAGCGTTTGAACGCGGCCTGCCTGTGCTTGACGGTGAAGTGGGCGAATATACGCCGGGCCAGCCTGACGAGGCGGGCGCTGATTTGGCGGTGCAATCCTTGGCGCAGGCAACGCGCCTTGCGCTAACGGGCGAGGCCGCCGCTCTGGTCACAGCCCCGGTTGCCAAGTCCCATATGGCCAAGGTCGGCTTTGAATTTCCCGGCCAAACCGAATTTCTGGCCGCCGCCTGCGGGCTTGCAAGCGATGATGCGGTCATGATGCTGGCTGGGCCTTCGCTGCGCACTGTGCCGCTAACCGTGCATATTGCCATAGCCGATGTGCCGCGCGCCTTATCCAGCGATATGATCATGCACAAGGCGCGCATTGTCGCGCGCGCTTTGGTCCGTGATTTCGGTATTTCCGACCCGCATTTGGCGCTTGCAGGACTTAATCCCCATGCAGGCGAAGATGGCCGGTTTGGCGATGAGGAGCAGCGCATTATTGCCCCTGCAATAGAGGCTCTGCGTGAAGGCGGACCAGAGGCACCCATTGATGTATCAGGCCCCCATCCCGGCGATGCCCTTTTCACCCCGCGCGCCCGAAAAGGCTATGATGTCGCCCTGTGTATGTATCATGATCAGGCGCTTATCCCGCTGAAAGCATTGGAATTTGACGAGGGCGTCAATGTCACTCTCGGCCTGCCGATCATCCGCACCTCGCCCGATCACGGCACAGCATTTGATATTGCAGGCAAAGGCTTGGCCGACCCCAGCGCCATGATGGCAGCAATCCGCATGGCAGGTGAATGTGCCAAGGCTCGCGCAAGCAATGCAAACGCCAGTGCCTGATCAGCCCGCCCCAGACCTTCCTCCCTTGCGTGAAGTGATTGCGCGTCACGGCCTTTCAGCCTCCAAGAAATTGGGCCAAAACTTCCTATTTGATGCGCAATTATTGGACCGGATCGCGGCAATACCGGGCGATTTGACAGGGCAAAATGTGCTGGAGATTGGCCCCGGCCCCGGCGGCCTCACCCGTGCACTTTTATTGGCGGGCGCTCGCGTCACAGCGATTGAAATGGATGCGCGCTGTCTGCCAGCCCTCGCTGAACTTGCCGAGGCTTTTCCAGGCAAACTCAACGTCATCCAAGGCGATGCGATGAAGCTGGATCACAATGAAATTATGCAGCGTCAGCCGTTCCACATCGCCTCCAACCTGCCCTATAATGTCGGCACGGCTTTGTTTGTGAAATGGCTTGGAAGCGCCAATACATGGCCGCCCCAATGGCAATCGCTTACGCTGATGTTCCAGCAAGAAGTCGCCCAGCGCATTGTCGCCAAGGAAGGCGGATCGGTATTTGGCAGGCTCGCTGTTCTGGCGCAGTGGCGCAGTGATGCCAAACTGGCGATTAAAGTCCATCGCAGCGCCTTTACCCCGCCGCCCAAAGTGATGAGCGCGGTCGTCCATGTAACACCGCGCGCAGCCCCCGAAGGCGTCGATGCCCGCATATTGGAACGGATCTCAGAGGCCGCATTCGGCCAGCGCCGCAAAATGCTGCGTCAAAGCCTGAAAGGCGTGGCTGGCGCATTGGATGCGCTGGACACAGTCGGCATTGATCCCACTCGCCGCGCGGAAACTCTCAGCGTGGATGAATTTGTCGCGGTGGCGAGGAAGCTTAGCTGAGCCCCATTTAACCTGCATTAACCCGGATAAAACCTTCTGCTGCTAGCACCGTAACAACGTAGCACGAGGGGGTAAGCATTGTTTGGATTTCTTAAGAAAAAACCGCTGGTTCAAGGGCCGGTTACATTCACAACCGAGATAGAAATCGGCGCATCTGCTAGCGTGGTTTATGGCCTTGTCGACATTTCTGGCCCCGGGTTCACACATGTCCAGCTGGGCAACACGGTGACAATGGTGGAACAGGGCGAGGCCGCTGGCCTCGGCCAGTTTGAGCTCAAGATGAAAGACTTGGATGATCTAACGTTCCACCTCAATGTCACCCAGGCACAGCCGCACACTCTCCACACCCATGAATGCGTGATCGAGCCGCTGGTTGGCAGGCTGGTCAAAACAGTCGAAACCGTTGCGATTGAGGCGCTTGCCCCAGACAAATGCCACATTGTTCAAACGGTCGAAGTGACTTTCGAAGATGGCATGTCAGAACAAGCTGTCGCTGAGGAATTGGTGATGATGACGATGTCGGTTGAAAACTCACTGGAAAAGCTCGCGATCCATGCCGAGCAAGGCGTAGATGCGGTCAGAGCCTATGAAAGCGAAAATTTCTAGACGCATGATTGGTTTTGCCAGCGCCCTGACCGGCCTGGCGGACCGCTCGGCGATACAAATGCCACTTCGCGGTCCACCAACATGGGCAGGCTGATCAAATTTAGGGACGAAAGTGACTAGCCCGCCTTCTTCTTCAATCTCCACGCGTGCAGCAGCGGCTCTGTATAACCAGAAGGCTGCGACACGCCTTTAAACACCAGATCACGTGCGGCGCTAAACGCTGCGCCATTCTCATTGCCGGTAAGCGGGATGTAGGTCGGATCGCCTGCATTTTGCGCGTCCACTTTCGCGGCCATTCGGGTCAACGAATCCATCACTTGCGCCTCGGTGACAACACCGTGGAGCAGCCAATTGGCCATATGCTGCGAACTGATCCGCAAGGTTGCGCGATCCTCCATCAGACCGACATCATTGATATCGGGAACTTTGGAGCAACCAACGCCTGCATCAATCCAGCGCACCACATAGCCAAGCAGGCCTTGCGCATTATTATCGAGCTCATCGCGCAGCTCATCCTCGGACCAATTGGTGCCCTCTGCCAGCGGGATTTGCAGCAGCACATCAACGCTGGGGATGTCGCCCCAAGACGAAAAAAGGCCTTGCTGAATATCGAACACGTTCTCATTGTGATAATGCAGCGCATGCAAAGTTGCTGCGGTTGGTGAAGGCACCCAAGCGGTGTTTGCTCCGGCGCGCAAATGGCCGATTTTCTCCACCATCATCTGCCCCATTAGATCAGGCGCGGCCCACATGCCCTTGCCGATTTGCGCCTTGCCAGACAGGCCGTGTTTCAGGCCAATCCCGACATTGCGCGCTTCATAGGCGGTGAGCCATTCAGAGCCCTTCATCGCGCCTTTACGCATCATTGGGCCGGCCTGCATGCTAGTGTGCATTTCATCACCCGTGCGGTCGAGGAAGCCGGTGTTGATAAAGACGATCCGGTCACGCACGGCATGAATACAAGCGCCAAGATTAGCCGAAGTGCGGCGCTCCTCATCCATCACGCCGACCTTGATCGTGTGGCGTTTGAGGCCGAGTAGATCTTCCACTGCATCGAACAGATCATTGGTCAGCGCGCATTCTTCGGGCCCGTGCATTTTGGGCTTTACGATATAGATGCTGCCTTCACGGCTATTGCCATATTTGGCGCGGCCCTCAACGTCGATCGTGCTGATCGCGCTGGTAAAGACCGCGTCCATGATGCCTTCGGGAATTTCGCTGCCATCGGGCAAAGTAATCGCTGGATTGGTCATCAAATGGCCGACATTGCGCACGAACAAGAGGCTGCGGCCTGATAGGCTGGCGCAGCTACCATCGGCGGCTGTGTAGGTTTTATCGCCGTTCAGCTGGCGGGTCAGCGTCTTACCGCCCTTTTCGAAACTTTCAGACAGATCGCCGCGGATCACGCCCAGCCAATTGGTATAGGCGAGGAGCTTATCCTCGGCATCAACCGCTGCGACCGAATCCTCGCAATCAGCAATCGTGGTGAGCGCGCTTTCGACCATAATATCGGCAATGCCCAAAGCATCGCCGCGCCCAATGGGGCTATCCGCATCAAACACCACTTCGATGTGCAGACCGTTGTTTTTGAACAGGCGTCCCTTTTCCGTCTCGCCGATATATTGGCTTTCATCAGCAATCGCGATGCCGCCGGTTGCGTCCGTTAGGTCAGCCCAGCTGCCTGATGCCAATGGCACCGCTTGGTCCAAAAATTCACGCCCGCGCGCAATCACTGCATCGC